>JALTXS010000017.1 GCA_027048265.1 Desulfurococcales archaeon | reverse complement strand
CCTTCTCAATGAGGTCTACTATTGCCTTGGAAAGGGCCCCGCGGCGCAACCCATACTTCTGGGCTACATGCCTGCGGAAACTCTCTGCAAGCTCGCGGGGAACCTCTACTTTTATAACTTCTTTATCACTTCGAGGCAATTATTACACCTATATGTACTTATGTACTTTTGTACTTAAGAACTTATCCACATAAGGTAGTATCATGATTATGTTAACATAATAGTGTCGCTATAATGTATGTCATCCACTCCCTTACGCTAAAACAGTAAACACCAAATTATGCTACTCCATCACCCGAGAATGTAATCTTAATATAGTTGATGTGATTGTTAGTTTTTTGCAGTATTGACTCCCATTTTGTTTAGACTATGGTCGAAGGAGGTTGTGTTGCATGCCGGTTGAGAACTCACGTATCCCCGGGTTCTATAAGATGAGCGTGGAGGAGCGTCTGGAGAAGGTCCGGGAGCTGGTTGGGTTGAGCGAGGAGGAGGTGGAGCTTCTCCGCAGGTGGGGGGGCCTGGACCCGCGTATTGCGGACACGATGATTGAGAACGTTATTGGCTCGATGCCCTACCCCTTCGCTGTTGCGACTAATTTCCGCATCAATGGGAGGGACTACCTGGTGCCCATGGTGATTGAGGAGTCCAGCGTGGTGGCGGCTGCGAGCAATGCGGCGAGGTTCATGAGGGAGGGGGATGGCATAAGGAGCTTCGCCACGGAGCCCCTCATGGTGAGCCAGATACACCTGGTGGGTGTGGACGAGCCCTACGTGAGGGGCTACCGGGTGTTGGAGAGGAAGAGGGAGGTCCTCGAGCTGGCGAACAGCGTGGACAAGATCCTCGTCCAGCTGGGCGGGGGGGCCCGGGACCTGGAGATGAGAGTCATCGAGACCGAGCGGGGCAAGGTGCTGACCTTCCACCTCATAGTCGACGTGAGGGACGCAATGGGCGCCAACGCTGTGAACAGCATGGCGGAGAGGGTCGCGCCCCTCCTCGAGGAGATAACCGGGGGCAGGGCGGTCCTGAGGATAATAACCAACCTCGCCGACCGCCGCCTTGTCAGGAGCAACGTGGAGGTGAGCAAGGACGCGCTTGGCGGAGAGGAGGTGGTGGACCTCGTAGCGGAGACCAGCGCCATAGCGGCGGCGGACCCCTACAGGGCTGCGACGCACAACAAGGGTATAATGAACGGCGTTATAGCAGTGGCGCTCGCCACGGGGCAGGACCACAGGGCCCTGGAGGCCGGGGCCCACGCCTACGCGGCGAGGGGCGGGCAGTACACCACGCTCTCGCGATGGTACAAGACTCGCGACGGCAACCTGGCGGGGACCCTGGAGATGCCCATGGCCGTGGGCATAATCGGGGGCGCGACCAAGGTCCACCCCATAGCACGTATCGCCCTCAAGATACTGGGGGTCAAGACCGCCAAGGAGCTCGCCGAGGTCATGGGCGCAGTGGGCCTGGCGCAGAACTTCGCAGCCCTCAGAGCACTTGCCACCGAGGGCATACAGAGGGGGCACATGAAGCTCCACGCCAAGAACCTCGCCATAATGGCGGGCGCTAGCCCCGAGGAGGCTGTGAAGATAGCCGAGGTCCTGGCAAAGGAGGGCCCCGTGACCTTCGACCGGGCCAAGGAGCTTCTCGAGAAACTCCGCCGGGGGGAGCCTCTCAGGGCCTGACCCTCCTTTTTCCCACAATCCCCCATGTGGTGTTTGGCATGGGGAGCGGGGACGTGCAATTTCTTTTTCCACGCGTCTATGTTAACATGTAATGGCGTAATCCCTATAGGCGCGTCGGCCTGCAATACCTGACCCGCCGACCACGTTCTAGGGTGTGCATGGATTGCCCGGACATTGGGAAAAACCCTTGCTGGAGGCCCTGTTGGCGCTCCTGGTCCTGGGTTACCTGGGCATCAACATTGTGGCCCCCATACCCCGCCCCATAGTGGCGGAGAACATCATATTCGCACTAGTCTACGCCCTCCTGCTCTGGGGCGTCCACAGGGACTCGAGGAGAGCCCTCCTGGCACTCGCTGTTGTGGGAGCCTTCAACGCTGGTCGTGTCTCCAACAGCATATGGGACCCCCTGACAGGGTTCGCGCCCCTGGCCTTGCAGCATCTTCCCCTACTCATAGTCATTCTCGCCGCATCCCTCCTCCCCCTAAGGCTCCTGGGCAAACGGGCCTGACACATGACAGGGGATAGGTATTGTTTATAACACCCCACGCTCCCATACACCATTGAAACACCATTGTTAACGCGGAGGTTGGATGGGCATGGGAATGGAGATGGAGCCAGCCCGCAGGGAGGAGGAGATAGTATACGTTTGTGCAAAATGCGGTAGAGAGCTGACTCCACGTGACCTGGCCCTCCTCCACGGGGTCAGGTGCGTGTACTGCGGGGGCAGGATACTCTACAAGACCCGGAGCCCTAGGGTCAAGGAGGTAAAGGCCATATAATACCTCGCTAGGCAACAAAGACACTAAAGCCTACGCGTCGTTCTCGCGTATCTTCTCACAAGGGGGCCATGGGCATGTCTAGTGAGACGCCCTGGGAGCTATGGCTCGTTCCAAGAGCCCCCTTCGCAGGAGCCCGGCCCCCGCGTGACGAGACCCGGGTTAGCATCCTGGGCTTCCCCCTAGACGAGACGGGGAGCTTCCTCCCCGGAACCAGAATGGCCCCCGACGCTGTCCGGAGGGTCTCAGAGAGCCTCGAGTGGTTCTCCTACTACCTCGACAAGCCCCTGCCCGAGTCGCTGGTCTACGACGAGGGGGACATAGCGATAGTGCCGGGGGACCTGAGCGAGAGCCTGGGCCGGCTATCGCAGGCCCTGGAAGCCTTGGCCCTGGGCGAGAGGCGGGTGCCCATCGTACTGGGCGGGGAGCACACCCTCACCCACGCGGCCCTCGGGCTCCTCAGGAAAACGGGAGCCGCCCTCGTAGTCTTCGACGCCCACGGGGACCTGAGGGACGAGTACCTGGGGTCTCGGCTCAACCACGCGACCGTGATGAGAAGGCTGCTTGACCACCTGGAGCCTGAGAGCCTCGTGCTGGTGGGGACCAGGGCCCTCAGCGAGGAGGAGGATAGACTCGCCCGGGACCAGGGGCTCAGGATTGTTTCCGCGAGGCACGTGTGGCAGTTCGGCCTCAGGGAGACCACGCACAGGCTCCTGGGGTTCCTAAGGGACCACGAGTCCGTGTACATCAGCGTGGACGTGGACGTCCTCGACCCCGCCTACGCTCCTGGGGTGGGGACCCCTGAGCCCCTAGGCCTCTCGCCCCAGGAGCTGGTTCTCCTCCTGGGGAGGCTGATCTCGGAGAAAAGCCTCGTGGCCATGGACATTGTCGAGCACAACCCCCTGGTTGACAGGGGCTATGCAACGAGTGCCCTCGTGGCCAAGCTGGTGATAGAGGCCTCAGGAGTGCTCTGGGAGAAGAGCCGGGACTAGCCCCCAGTTTTCATGGCTGTTTTAAGATGGTAATACACTTGGGTCTCATGGACTGCTTAGGAGTTCTCGAATGAGAGCGTCTATGGCATAGGTAATTTTTAAATAAAAACCCTCCCATGACATTATCCTGCTG
Organism: Desulfurococcales archaeon; assembly: GCA_027048265.1. Taxonomy (GTDB): domain Archaea; phylum Thermoproteota; class Thermoprotei_A; order Sulfolobales; family Fervidicoccaceae; genus JALTXS01. The sequence goes on along the minus strand of JALTXS010000017.1, from coordinate 2,746 downwards.
ACTTGTGACCCCCAGTAGGGGGTCCTTTCACGGGAAGAAAAACATTGTAAAAGAGGTGCAAGTTGTATGGCAGTTGGAAAAGAGGGTGCAATCCTCGCAATAGTCGCCCTTATCATAGGCCTTGCGATAGGAGCCGCGGCCTTTAAGGGCGGTGGTGAAACAGTAACGGAAACCGTAACGCAGACCGTCACCCAGGAGAAGACCGTAACGCAGACCGTGACCGCCCAGGGGGGAAGCGGCGGAGCAGCGCCCGCCCAGACGGTGACCCAGACAATAACACAGACCGTGACCCAAACAGTGGCAGGAGCCGGTCAGGGAGGCGGGCTCTCGGGCGAGATCCCCATTGGACTCGCCATAGCGGTTAGCGGAGGCTACAGCGTAGACGGTCCCCGGAGGCTAAACGGCGCCATGCTGGCCATCGAGGAGTTCAACAGCTTCCTCGAGCAGGTGGGCGCCCCGTTCAGGTTCAAGCCAATCCACGAGGACACCGGTAGCAAGCCCGAGGGTGCCGTTAACGTCCTTAACAGGTTCGCGGGCCTCGGCATAAAGGTCGTAGTCGGTCCCCTGAGCACCAGCGAGACCAAGGCCGTCATGCCCATCGCCAACGAGAAGAAAATCGTCATAATCAGCCCCAGCAGCACGGGCAAGGCAGCCGCCCTACCCGATGACTACGTGTTCAGGATGCCCCCACCCGACACCGCCCAGGGCCCAGCCCTGGCCAAGCTGATAAAGGGCATGGGATACGAGAAGCTCGTCATAATAGCCAGGGACGACGACTACGGCAGGGGACTGGCAAACCTTGTGGAAGAGAACTTTAAGAACATGGGCGGCCAGGTAAGCGTCATCACCTACCAGCCCAACCTGCCCGACTACGCCAACGAGGTCAACCAGCTAAGCACCGAAGTTTCCAAGTTCGGCGCCGACGAGAAGACGGCGGTGCTGATAATAGCCTTCGACACCGACGGCACCAACATCCTCGAGCACGCCAGCAGGGACCCAGTCCTCGGTAAGGTCAGGTGGTTCGGCCCCGACAGCATGAAGAGGAACACCTTCCTCCCACCCGATGCCCCGAAGGAGATCGCAGACTTCCTCATGAGCGTAAACTTCCTCGTAACCACCCCCAGCATCGCCAGGAACCCCGTTACAGAGCACTTCGAGCAAGCCTACCAGCAAAAGTACGGCGAGAGCCCCACCCCCTACGCCTACTACGCCTATGACGCTGCATGGGTGGCCATGCTAAGCGTAGTCGCTGCGGGCAAATACGACGGCGAGGCCGTGAAACAGATACTCCCGCAGGTCGCGTTCCGCTATATGGGAGCCACCGGCCATAAGGTTCTCGACCAGAACGGTGACGCGGCCTTCGCCGCCTACGACCTCTCAACGGTGGTTGAGGAGAACGGCGAGTACAAGTTCAAGGTCGTGGGAATCATCGACTCCGCCACGGGCCAGATAACCTGGTACGAGTAAAATAGGACGAGCCCTTTCCATATAATCCTGTTTTTTGCATACCCTTCAAACCCTGTTTTATTGTAGTATTTTTACATGAGGAATCCCCCGTGTCGCGGTAAGCTTTTAATAAAAAGGCCTTATAATAACCCACGTGCCACCCGTGCGCTCATACACACGCCCGTATAGTATGTGTTCAGGAGGTGCTTCTATGCCCAAAACCGAGGCACTGCGTGTCGAGGGCGTTACCAAGAGGTTCGGAGGCGTCGTGGCCCTAGACAACGTGACCCTGAGTATAAAGGAGGGCGAGTTCGTGGGCCTAATCGGCCCCAACGGGAGCGGTAAGAGCACGCTCTTCAACGTCATCTCGGGAATCTACAAGCCTGACAAGGGCGAGGTCTACCTCTTCGGGGAGAGGGTCACGGGCCTCCCCCCCTACAAGCTCTACGAGAAGGGCCTGGTACGGGGCTTCCAGATACCCCGCCTCTGGCACGGAATGACGGTTGTGGAAAACGCTGCCACCGCCAGTAGGCCCGAGGCGGGGGAGGCACCTGTATCAGCCCTCCTGCACAGGAAGAGGTGGCTCTCCTGGGAGGAGAGGCTCTCCCGGGGCTTGGAGGGTATTCTATCCAAGCTCAACATCGCCCACGTGGCCCTTCACACCACGAACAGTGTTAGCGGGGGTCAAATGAAGCTAACTGATATAAGCCGGGCCCTCACGGGAAAGGCCCGCATACTCCTCCTCGACGAGCCCACGGCGGGCGTGGCTCCCAAGCTGGCTAGGGAGATTTTCGAGCACATTGAGAGGCTTAACCGTGAGGGCCTTACAATTTTCGTCATTGAGCACCGGTTGGAGGTGCTCTTCGACTTCGTTGAGAGGGTAATAGTTATGCACGAGGGCCGGGTCCTCACCGAGGGCACCCCCGAGCAGGTGTCCAAGGACCCCCGGGTCCTCGACGCGTACCTGGGGGGCTAGGGGACCCAGGGTCCTCGCCATCGTAGAGATGGAGGTGTTTGAGACATGACTGTTCTGGAGGCAAGGGATATTGTGGGCGGCTACCGGGACAGCGTGGTCATACACGGGGTTACCATAACTTTGGGTGATGGGGAGATTGTCGCCCTCGTGGGCCCCAACGGGAGTGGTAAGAGCACCCTGATAAAGACCATATACGGGGTCGCCAGGCTTTTCAGCGGGAAGATAATATTCCTTGGCAAAGACGTGACCACGATGCCCCCCGAGCAGAAGACGCGGGAGGGAATGAGCTTCGTGCCGCAGACGGACAACATCTTCCCCGACCTC
>JALTXS010000016.1 GCA_027048265.1 Desulfurococcales archaeon | reverse complement strand
CGAGGGCATAGGCGTACTCGACGTAACCTATACTATACCTCGTGCGTAGAACCATCTCGAGAACACCCTGGTTGCCCTTAGCTCCCACGCCGCGCCCTGTCCGGTCCACGGGCCAGTCGACCGACTTGCCAACCATCTCCTCCCCCCATACATGGGGGGCTGACTTGTGGAGAAACCGGGTTAGCACCTCAGTGGTCCCGCTGGAGTCGCTCCTGTGCACAACTACTATCCTCTCATGGGGGAGATCCACGCCCTGGTTGTGCCTCCTTATGGCCTCGTCGTCCCAGTACTCCACCTTCCCTGAGAAGATACGCGCCAGGGTCTCGCCATCCAGCTTCAGCTCCCCTACGCCGGGGAGGTTGTAGACCACCGCGACCATCCCTATGACCACCGGCATCTGAAGCACCCTGCCTCGGAGTTGCTCCCAGGCTTCACGTGAAAGAGGCGGGTCGCTTCCAGCGAAGTCAACCACCCCTGAGAGCAGTGCGCTCTGACCCGAGCCGCTCCCCGTGGGGTTGTAGTTTACAACAATCCATGGGTGCCTCTCCTTCAGAGCTGCTGACCAGGCCTGTATCTGGGGGAAGAGGAAGCTCGAACCCTCTCCCTGGAGATGCACTTTTCCCACGTTGTTTGGCGTGTGTTTGGAGCTTTCTTGGCCCCGGGTGTCGGTTACTTGGTCGAGCGAGAGTCCCGCTGCTGTTGCAACTATTACTGCAACTATTATTGTCAGGATGAGTCGTCTTTTCATGCCTCTTCCCGTGATTAGCCTGAAGGTTGAGAAGATTCTATATATCTTGCCAACATTATTTTATAGAACTATATAGAATCCCGTAGATATACATAGATACCTGAAAGAGTTGCTTATAAGTTAGGCCCTCTAGCAGCTTCTCCCTTTTCGTCTTAACTATACTATCTATCTTAAGAGATAACTAGTGTGGACAAAACCAGTCATGGCGAGCCATACATCACGATATAATTGCCCAAGAATGCAGCGGAGGGGGCCAAGGTCCCTGAAGAAGAGTTTGGAAGAGTCGCTTGAATCGAGCTTGCAATAGCGCTACACACGCGAGGAACTATAGGATGATATACGGCTTTTCGTTGACTGGTAAGAAACAATGTGGGGGCTTTCTCTTGATACTAGGCACCTTGACTATGCTTTCGACTAACTTGCTCCCGGCCATCAGCTCGACTAACACGCTGGCATCCAAGGCGTATGCTTTGTGGGACAGGGTCAAAGCCGAGTGTCCCTCTCCCTCTCTCTCCGGAGTAGTCTCTGCGCCTTATCCGTGTCATTTTCCTTGACGGGGTTCTGCGTGAGGAGCATGAGCAACTCAGGCTTGCCCCGAGCCCTCTGTGCTAGGATGCGTATCACGTCATCGTAGTCTAGTCGCCTTCCAAGCCTGGCCTCTAGGTCTATTAGTGTCTTTTCGAGGAGCTCCCTCGTCTCCCTTCGGACCCTTATGCTCGTGTACTCCATTAGAGGCTTCACCATGGGTACGTTTTGTATGCAATGCATAAAAACATGGCTAAAACGCTCCCAGGTAAGGATACGGAAGGTAGAGAGAGAACACCACACAAAAGGAGAGACAGTAACCCGCAGTAAACTGCGTACCCCAGACACTTGCATGAGCACATGTCCTCTCCAATAACTAATCGTTGATAATCATCTCTACTAAGGAAATAAACACTCATGCCCAGAGTCCATGGACACGGCAGTTATTTAACGTGGAGGTGTTAGACTATATGGCAAAGGGTTGGGGAGGGGCTGGGAGATAGCTTCACGTAGTGTTAAAGCTGTCCCGCCCATACTGGCGGCCATTCTGCTCATGGCAATAACGTTAGTAGCAGTTGTTGTCCTCTACGTTTACATCCAGGAGCAGGTCCCACCGCCCGCCGAGGAGCCCCTCTCCCGCCTCGGCCGCCTAGACGCACGGGTCGAGGTGGTTATCCCCACCTACTACCGGGCGAAGAACATAACCATTGTGAACAACGTTGCCCAGAACCTCAGCGACTACAGTGTAAGGATAGAGCTGAACCTCACCACTTTTAACGACTGGCCCAGCGTGACGCCCGGCAACATAGCCGTGGTGGAGAACACCACCGGGATAATATCCCCCCTTCCCTACTGGTTCGAGGAGTTCAACGTCACCGCTCAGAAGGCAATCCTCTGGGTCAAGGTCCCCCACATACCCGCCCTGGGGACCATTACAATCTACCTCATGTACAATAACACTAACCCCTACAACACCTACCACGACCCCCACAAGGTCTTCCTCTTCTACGAGGACGCAGAGCAAGGCGGAGTAGGCCTCGACTGGATAGGCGCCATCACATATGACCCGGATGGCAACGGGCTGGGGAGGGTCTTCCACGACCCTGCCTGCGCCTACCGGGGCGTCCTGGGCCTCAATAAGACCGAGGACAACGACCCCAACGGGGCCTACAAACCCCTCCCATCGCCTGTAGGCATAGCAAACACAGGACTATACCTCGAAGCATGGTTATACAGGCCCTGGCCCCCACCCACTCCGACAGCAGGAACAGTAGACAGGATTGGCCTCATAGACGACTCGGGCAACGGTTACGGCTGGGGCTACTGGCATCAGGCAGCACAGCTGGTTTTTGACAAGAGGGTCTCCTATAACAACGTGTCCACCTTCTCCCCAAACCCTCCCGATATCGTGAATGAGTGGTATCGGGGCGTCCTCAAAATACTCCCTGGTGGAACCATTGTCGTGGAGAGGTACAACAAGACCGGCGACCTAATGGGAAGCCTCAGCGTCTCGGACACTACCTACACGAGCTTCACCAACGTCTACGTGTTCGGAGGCTACAACTACTGCGTGGACCAGATAATCCTCCGAAAGTACGTGGACCCCGAGCCCACAATACTGCTCCCCCCACCCGTGGGAAACATGTCCTTCATAAGATTGAGAATCTACAACACTGGAGCCGAACCCCTAGACCTCAGCCACATATACCTGTGGGACCTGGAAACCGAGGCCCTCCTGGCAGAATACCCCCTCAGCCAGAGCCTCCCCCCAGGAAGGCAGACAACCCTAGATGTAGGGCTCAACCAGACCCACAGCGGGTTTCTCCGCGTCAAAATAGCCACAAAACAAGGACTATCGCTGGAAGAGGTCGTGTCTATGAGAAAAACCGGATGACATGAAGAAGACCAGGTGTCGCCTAAACGTCCTAATCGGCCCGGGCGACGAACCGGGCCTTGGTCCCCTCCTTGCTCACAACCGTTACGAGAAGGCTACCCGTGTGCTCCCCCGTGAATGAGGCAACAATCTTCTCGACGCCCCCCGCGGGAAGCGTAGCCCCCAGGCCCCGCGTGTAGAGTAGGGTCTTGTTGGCATAGTCCTCCACATAAACACGGTCCAGCGTCACCGCTGCCTTCCCAATGTTCCTCACATACACCTCAACAGTCGTGGACCTTATCCACTTGCCCGTGGGCACGGCGCTGGGCTCGGGAAAGACCCATTTCCTCAGCCTCATCCAGTCGTAGCTTGTGTCCTGTATGTCATAGCCTGACCCTCCATCTGCAGCATGGAACGCGCCTAGGACTATGTACTTCATGTCCTTGTTCCATGATATGGCATTGTTTGAATAAAGCGGGTTCGTGGGGTCATCCATCCATACGGCCATGCCCGTCGCGTTCGCACCCACACCCGTGACGTGCCATTCTCCCGTGGGCAGTGATGTGAGGCCTCCTACAAAGACGTTGTAATTGGTCGTAGAACCGTCTCCCACCCAGAGGGTAGCTGTTTCAGAGTTAACGTTCCTCATGAAAAGAATCGTTGCATCACCATCAGCGTTGCCGCTCCTGGTTGAAAGGCTTGAGCTAAACTCCGGGAAGGTGCCACTATAGGACAAGATGACTTCGTGTACCAGCACCCTCGTCTCAACAGCGTATCCGTCCTGCAGCCTAAATGGTAGGGGATTAGCGAGGGTGAGGCCCCCCACGTTTATCCTAAGGACTCCATTGGATAGTGTATAGCTTGTAGCGTATGTAGTACTCCAGAACGCGGTATTGATGCTATCAAAATCATCAAAGATGATAAAGACCTGGCTTGGGTCGTTGTACTCAGGGTAGGCGTTGTGGGGGGCGAGCCACATGTATATTGTTGTATTCCCCCCAGCGGGTATGTTGGGAACCTTTACCCAGAAGACTGCTTTTTGTACCGTGGAGTCAAACTCTTCTACCCAGTAGGGGAGCGGTGCGTTGCCCTCTGGGTCCAGGGTGAAATAGACTCGCTCGGGGGAGAGGAGGCTCCAGTTCTGGAAGTTCATGGCGTCTAGATAGACCCTTACCTGGTATCCGGTAAGAGTAGTTGTGTGTGGATTGGTGACGTTTATCTCGAGAGCCCAAGAGGAGTAGGAGCGGCCCGTGTCCACCTTTAGCGCCATCTGTCCCCTCTCTGCCTCGCCTACCTCCTGCTCGCTTGGAAGCAGGTCCTCGTAAACAGAGTAGAGTATGAGTGAGGCTCCCAAGGCTACCATAATTAGGAGAACCACTGCGAAGAGGGGGCTAATGGCGGGGTTTGATGGGGTCGTAATTGTTGACAAGGTTCAGCACCCTTTGTATACGGGACGATGCTGTTCGGGTTTTCTGTTTTTTGTTATGGGAGATAGGTATCTTGTTTTATGATGATGTTGTTTTTAACATTATTTACGCATCTTGACGGGGTTTTACAGGATAGCTGCTATGGAAGATGTATGTTTTCGTGTTTCCGGGTTGGTCTAATGGGCTTGGCTTTGCTGGTCTTTATATGGTAGTGCATATATGGTTCCTTAGGCGCTAGATTATGTAGATGAATGTTTTCTGTATTTTTATTTGTTTTTCATGTAAATACGGGCACTTCTGTAATAAATAAATACCATACCAAATTTACATAGTCTATGTAAATAACGAATCATAAGAAACCAGGCAAATACAAGGTGCTATACATGGGGAGTAGAAGGGCCGTTTCCTACGTTACAGCCACTCTGATGCTGATAGTGGTGACGATACTGTCCTCCTTCCTCATCTACGATACAGTTATTGAAACCGGCACAGAGGGTAAGCAGGCTGGAGGACTTAGTGTAAAAAGGTTCAAGGCTCCAGCGGGAAGCGCCCTGGGATTCAGCGGGAAAAATGTGAAAATCACCATAAATAACCCCCATCCCTCTGAGATAACAAACTACGCAGTGAAGCTGGAGCTCAACACAACCGTCCTACCTGTCTCGGAATGGGTGCTGCTAAGCGCGAGTAACATGTTCTTCACAGAGGACAGCCTAGGGAGGCAGCCCCTCTACTTCTACGTGGAGGATTTCGACCCCGTTGCCAACACTTCCACGGTATGGGTGAAAGTACCGCGACTGCCGCCTGGAAACAGTGAAATCTACATGTGGTACGGGGGTGAAACCAACCCTTACTCGAGCAACAATGATCCCCGGAAGGTCTTCCCACTCTTCGACGACTTCGAGACAGGCAGCCTCGACACCAGCCTGTGGAATGTGGTACACTACGATGGTTCGGGGACAGCAAGCGTCACTGGAGGCCGGCTCCTAGTTGATAGTGCCAACAGCGGGTATTTCTGGTTCGCCAGCGATGGGGGTTCTGGGGCCTTCGCCGCGGTCCCGCTCTCCGACAACTATGCTGCCGAAACACATGTGATAACGCCTGGAAACCAGTATGAGAGATTCTTCTCGCTGAGGGCGAGTCTGAGCGCAAACTCGAGACATATAGCGTTCCTATACGATGGCGGCGCCACGCACATGACAACAATGTGGCGAGACAGCGATGGTTCCTCCAGCGCATGGGCGGGTGAGAATACAGGCATAGCTACAGGCGGGGATACCGACATGTGCTTGAGGATTAGCAAGAATGGTAACACGTATAAGACGTGGGTTGCTCTGGACTGCAAGAACTGGCAAGTTGCCTACAGCAAGACCGGAGACTACCACGGCTATGTGGGTGTCATAGATGCGCTGTACGCGGGTGCTGGCCAGCACGAGTGGGTCAGGGTCAGGCCTTTCTACGACCCTGAGCCCCATGCGTCCTCCTATGCCTCCCCCCAGTCAAGGCAGTTAACCCTCCTCACGGTGTATGTTGTTAACGCCGGAGGGAGGACGCTGGAGCTCGCACAGGCATATGTTTACTCATACAGCGACAATACCCTGATAGAAGCCATTCCCCTGAACACGACGCTTGAGGGCAAGGGGGCCACGGCCGAGGTACCCATAGTGGTGCAGGGTGACTACACTGGGAACACCCTGAAGGTTAAGATAGTTGCCAAGGGAGGATACACCCAAAACCTGCTAGTAAGCGTACCCATACCCGAGGA
>JALTXS010000015.1 GCA_027048265.1 Desulfurococcales archaeon | reverse complement strand
TCGCTTATCATGAGGAGGGCTCCTGTTTTGAAGCCTCTCATCCAGCCAAGTGCAAAGAGGCTGGCGCACTCCATCTCTACGGCCTTGACCCCCTTCTCGCTCCACTTTTTGGCGAAGTCGGGGTCTTCCGCGTAGAAGGCGTCACTGCTGAATACAGGCGTGGTTATTGCTTTCTCTCCAGACTGTTCCACCTCTCTTATAAGATTCATTGTTACATCAGGGCTGGGTGATGCGGGTAGGCAGTAGCCGGGCATGTACATTCCAAGGGAGTTCCCGTTGCATAGGGTCACTGCACCTGTTGCTACTATGAAGTCTCCTACTTTCAGGTCAGGTGACATACCGCCTGCTGTGCCAAGCCGTATCATAAGCTTGGCTCCAAGCATCCTGAGCTCCTCGAAAACGATAGTTGCACTACCCGAGCCTATCCCGTGGGTAGCGACGGTTAGGGGAGTTCCCTTGTATTCTCCAGTATATACCAGTAACTGCCTGTTCTCGTTAATCAGCCGGGGGTTATCCAGCATTTGTGCAAGTTGCTTTACTCGGGCTGGGTCCCCTGCTACTATTACCCTTTCAGCTATATCTTCCTTCTTAGCCAAGATGTGGAAGGGTGGACCCATGGCATGTGCCACCAAATCCCCACTATATGTGGATATGGAATTTATTTGTACGCGTGTAAGCCTTGGCCAAACTGTATCAGCTACGGTTATTCGCAACCCGCTAGGCTTACTTACGAGACCTTATTAAATCCGGACACAACTAATGCATACAATGGCGTCTTATAACCCCATAGGGATTTGAGGTGTTAAGGTGCTCAGCCTGAGGCCTGTTAGCGACAAGCAGGGAGCCTATGATATCCTTAGGAAAATAATGACTAGACAGGGATATCACTTTGTGGGAGAGCATACAGTTGTCAAGACATGTGCTTGGACAAGATACGCACTAACCCAGAACCGGTTCTGCTACAAGTGCAAGTTCTATGGAATTGAGAGCCACCGTTGTATCCAGATGAGCCCCGCAGCATACTGGTGCTGGAATGCTTGTATACACTGTTGGCGGCTGAGGCCGCAGGACGCAGGAGTCTATTGGGATGAAGCCAGAATGCCCCAGTATCCTGACGAGGATGTCGAGGAGCTCGCGGACAAGGTTATAGAGACACACGTAAAGTTACTCACGGGATACAAGGGGAACCCAAGGGCGAATAGGAAGTATTACGAGGAGGCCACTAGACCTAAACATGTTGCGATTAGCCTAACAGGGGAGCCCACTCTTTACGACAAGCTTCCTGATCTCATAAAGGCTTTCCACAAGAGAGGCCTGACAACCTTTCTCGTGACACGTGGCGTCAGGCCTGACATGATACTCAACATGGAGGAACCGCCCAGCCAACTATACGTGAGCATAGAAGCGTATAACAAGGAAATGTACGAGTGGCTGGACAGACCATTAGTTAAGAGAGCGTGGGAGCTAACACTAGAGACCCTGAAGGGACTAAGAGACTACCCAAGCCCAACTGTTATGAGGATAACCCTGATCAAGGGCATAAACATGGACGACAAAGCTGTAGAGGGCTTCGCGAAACTAGTGGACCTCATGCAGCCCACCTATATTGAGGCCAAAGCATACATGTACGTGGGAGCGAGTATGCAGAGGCTCAACCGAAGCAACATGCCCACGCATGACGAGGTTAGGCGGTTTTCAGAAAAACTCTCAAAAGCAACTGGTTATCCCGTTAGAAGCGAGAGCAAGCCCAGCAGGGTCGTGCTACTCTCACGACTTGAGAAGCCAATAAGGTTCGGAAACGGGTGCCCCGAAGGGTGGAATGCACCCTACTAGGACCGCTCGCCCCAGTTCATGACAAATGAAGTGTAATAAGGCATTATATTATCACGAGAATCATTGGGGGATGTTGAAGCCCCTACTCGCTGAGGCTCGCCCTATGAAGACGTGGTCCTCATCTTCCTCTCTCTGAACCCCTCTTAGGCTTCCTCTAGCTATTCGGAGAATAGAGAACTAGTGTACGGGTTTTTCAAGCCAGCTGCATTAATGTAATTCATGATGATATGTCGTGGGGCGAGAATTAGCCGATGAGATTCTAGGTAAACATTTATTCTCCACAAAAATTATATATTCATTAAAAGTTCAGAGACCCTAACTCCTATTGTGAGGTGACCTTCTATGGCCCCCGGCAAGAAATACGTGTACGACTTCGAAGAGGCTGATCCCAACAACAAGAAGTTGTTCGGGGGAAAAGGAGCGGGACTTGCACTAATGACGCAGGCGGGACTGCCGGTTCCCCCGGGCTTCACCATAACTACCGAGGCGTGTAAAGACTTCTACTCTCCCCGTAAAGCAGAAATCGATGCAATCGTTAAAAGGTTGGAGAAAAACCCTCCCCCTCAGGAGAGGGACAGGCTGATCGAGAAGCTGTGGGGCATAATTGACAGCCTTGACCTGCCAGAGGGTCTTATGGACGAAGTTAGAGAGCACATGAGGAGGCTTGAAAAGAAGAGGGGGAGAGGTTTCGGTGATCCTCAGAATCCTCTTCTCGTCTCCGTAAGGTCGGGTGCTCCAGTATCTATGCCCGGCATGATGGACACTGTACTGAACCTGGGCCTTAACGACGAGACTGTGAAGGGTCTCGCCAGCAATACTGGTAACGAATGGTTTGCCTACGATTCCTACAGGAGGTTCCTCCAGCTTTTCGGAAAAATAGTGCTCACAATAGATGAGAAGCTGTTCGATGACACGTTCGAGGAAATCAAGAAGAAATACGGGGCCAAATACGATGTGGAGATACCCGTGGAGGGTCTAAAGGAGATCGTAGAGAAGTTTAAAGAGATTATAAGGAAAGAGAGGGGCGAGTTCCCCCAGGACCCCTACGAGCAACTAAGGCTAGCCATAAAGGCCGTTTTCCGCTCATGGATGAACCCCCGAGCCATATTCTATAGGGTCGCCCATAACATAACCCCAGAAGTGGCAGAGTGCACGGCTGTCAACGTGCAGTCGATGGCCTTCGGCAACATGGGTGAGGACTCTGGGACCGGCGTTGTGTTTTCGAGGAACGTAGCAACTGGCGAGAACGAACTGTATGGAGAATACCTACCTAACGCCCAGGGTGAGGACGTGGTAGCCGGTATAAGAACCCCCATGCCCATATCAGAGCTTAAGAAAAGGTTCCCCGAACTTTATGAAGATCTCTATAAGAACGTGAAGAAGCTAGAGAGAATAAACAGGGACGTGCAGGACGTGGAGTTCACTGTTGAGAAGGGCAAGCTATTCTTCCTGCAGACACGCAATGCTAAAATGACACCCATAGCCCGCGTGAAGACGGCCGTCGACATGGCAAACGAGGGGATAATAACACGCGAAGAAGCCGTCATGAAAGTGCAGCCCGAGCACGTGCTCCAGCTACTCTACCCCAGGGTAGACGAGTCCAAGGCAGGAAAACCAATAGCGAAAGGACTAGCAGCCTCACCAGGTGCAGTTAGTGGCCAGGTTGTCTTCGACCCAGACACTGCTGTAGAGTGGGCCCGGGCCGGGAAAGAAGTCATACTAGTGAGGGTGGAGACAAAGCCTGATGACGTTCATGGCTTCTATGCCTCAAAGGGTATTTTGACAAGTAGGGGCGGCATGACGTCGCATGCAGCAGTAGTTGCTAGGGGTATTGGGAAGCCGGCGGTTGTGGGAGCCGAGGCTATAAAGATATCTTACGACGAGAAGCTGTTCCGAGTCGACGGTACTGTTGTGCGGGAGGGAGACTGGATAACAATAGACGGTAACACGGGTAACGTGTATCTAGGAAAAATACCCACCGTGAAGCCAAGCGTTGGCAAGGAGCTGGGGACTCTCCTAAGCTGGGCTGACGAGTTCAGACGTTTAGGGGTCAAGGCCAATGCTGATGTGCCTGAGGACGCGAGGATCGCTAGAGAGTATGGCGCGGAGGGAATAGGCCTGCTAAGGATAGAGCGCATGTTCAGAAAGCCCGAGAGGCTAGAAGTTCTCCGGAGGGTAATTCTGGCGGAGAACAAAGAGGAGCGAGAAAAGGCTATGGAAGAGCTCGCCAGCATGGTTAAAGCTGACTTCAAAGAGATGCTGAAGATAATGGACAGCCTACCCGTAACAATCAGGCTCATAGACCCGCCTCTCCACGAGTTCCTACCGAGTCCCGATGAGCTACTACAGGAAATATATGAAGCAAAATCAAAGGGGCAAGACACGAGCGAGTTAGAGAAGCTGTATAGGAGGGTGAAGGCGCTCACCGAGGCCAACCCAATGATGGGCCATCGTGGAGTAAGGGTGGGTGTAACATTCCCGGAGATATACAAGGGCCTGACCCGAGCAATACTCGAGGCGGCTGGCGAGCTTATAAAGGAAGGATACAACCCCAAGGTACAGATCATGATACCCCAAGTGGCACTAGCGTCTGAAATCAAGTACGTCAAGGAGAAGGCCATACTCCCGACAGCTAGGGAGGTGGAGAAGAAACTGGGCGTGAAAATACCGTTCCAGATCGGTACCATGATGGAGACCGTAAGGTCATGCCTCGTGGCCGACGAGATAGCAAGAGAGGTAGAATTCTTCAGCTTCGGCACCAACGACCTTACCCAGGCGACGTTCAGCTTCAGCAGAGATGATGTAGAGAACAAGTTCCTGCCCCAGTACCTGGAGCTCGACCTGCTGGAGTACAATCCCTTTGAAACCATAGACGAAAAAGGCGTGGGACAACTGGTGAAAATGGCGGTCGAGAAAGGCAGAAGCGCTAACCCCTCACTAGAGGTGGGCATATGTGGAGAGCATGGCGGCGACCCCAAGTCCATCCACTTCTTCCACAAGGCTGGCCTTGACTATGTGAGTGCATCACCCTTTAGAATACTAGTCGCCAGACTGGCAGCTGCACATGCAGCTCTCAAGGAGAAAGGTGTAAAAGCCTAGTTTTCTTACCCTTGGATTCCCCTGTTTTATTATAGCTTTGCTCCCTGGTTTACCTTACCTGGTATATTTTTAGATGGTGGCTCTCGCCCGTGCTTATCCTGAAGGTCTCAATAATAGTCTCGCCATATCCTATTAGGTTGTCTCTTAGAAGAATGTTCCTTGTCTCATCAATTCCATCAGTATAATCCTTGGCCTTTATCAGGAGAGAATGGACGCCCCAGAGCATCCTTATTTTCCTCGCAACGTTGACCGACGATGTCCCCGCGTATATGGTTCGAGAGGGCCTGAACCTAGAGAGCAGGTTTACTGTCTTGCCACTCTTTGTATAAACAATAATATGCGCGGACAGATTATTGGCCATCTCCACAATACCCTTCGCGAACCTCTCCGCGGTAGTAGTTGCTTCAACCGCCTCCCTCTGAGAGTCTAGATGCTCTTGTAACTCCTTTTCAGCCTCAACTATCACTCTCCTAAGCCAGGAGACGGCCTCCACAGGGTACCTGCCCACGGCCGTCTCATTTGTTAGCATCATTACATCCGCTCCTTGGAGGACGCCATTATATATGTCCACCACATCGCTCCTCGAAGGCACTGGGCTTTCAAGCATAGACGATAAAAGCTGGGTTGCGAGCACACCGATTTTTCCTTTAATACGTGCGGTCCTTATTATCCTCCTTTGTATACTGGGGAGCTTCTCAAGTGGAAAGTGTGTTCCAAGGTCACCCCTTGCGACAACTACACCGTCTGCCGCCTTCACTATGCCCTCTATGTTGGAAACCGCGTTCGCTGTCTCAATCTTGGCTATCAGACCAAGCTCGTCTCCCCCTATGGATTTAAGAAATTCTCTAGCCTTTTCAACATGTGAGGGACTTTCGACGAAGCTTAGTAGAATGTAGGAGAAGCTGTTTTTCACTGCGAAGATCAGGTCGTTGCGGTCCTTCTCCGTTATGAAGGGCATTGGGATTTGTTTGTCTTTTACATAGACGCTCTTCCTGCTGGACACCTTACCGGGTACCACCACTTTTGCCATGGCCCTGTCCATGTCAACCTCCTCTACCTCTAGCACGACTTGCCCATCACCTATGACGATGGTATCACCTTTCTCGAGGACCTCGAAGAAAGCCTTTAATGGAACAGGTAGCGCATCTTCACTCCCTGTCCCATACTCTACTACTACCTTCTCACCTCTCCTAAGCTCAATGGCTCCTGTTTCATTAGCTATTCTTCCAAGCCTGACATTAGGACCCTGGAGATCCCCCACTAACGGTATGCCCCTTCCCGTTTCATCCTCAATCTCCCTAACAGACTTGGCAAACTCGGACCATTGGTTTTCATCACCGTGGCTGAAATTTATCCTGAAAGCATCGGCTCCTTCCTTTACTAATTTCCTAATAACGTGCACGTCCGAGGTGGAGGGACCTAGTGTTGCAAGTATCTTGGTCCTACGCTCCATATATCCTGCACCACCTATCAATTCCATGCTACATGCACGTGCTCAGTCATGTTAGGACTACACGCTGCTATCCAGCCAGAGGCTTGTCCTCAGAGTCGCTCCACTTCGTCATCGCATCATGGCTCGGCAGTCGTTTTCTCTTCATCGGTTACTATGGCTGATGTTATCTCGGTTTGCTAATGTTTGTTCTCGTGCCTGTGGTGCTTGGTGAACTCCAGCTGCATTCCCCTCTCTGCAGATTCCTTTACCTGCCAGAGACCCTCTAATACGCTAGGAGCTATCCTGTTGAACAGGTCCTCCATCTTCTTACTGATTTCGTGCTCGCTCCATATGCCATACTCTTCCGCTTCTGCTGCTGACATGATAGGGACGATCACCGATGACGCCATTGCTTTTCTCTGGTATGCCATGAGGTAGAAGATGGATGTGTCCGTATCTATCACGTTTATGTCCCATTTGCGTACACTGTTTGGGAGAAACCCGTTTTCCAGGTTCCTCAGAGGCATTCCGACGCTTGCCACGAGGTCTATGTCGTGGGGTACATCCCTGTTCTCCAATGCTCTTGAGAGGTGATTAACAAGGGTTATGGAAGCTACAGGGGGTATCTCAGGTGGATACACGTGGTTTAAGAGTCCCTCTAAGCGAACCGCTGCAAGGGCTATCCTGAGAGGGTGCCGGGTTGGCCTTAGGTATACACCATATCCTATCTTAACCGCGACCCGGACGCCTTTCCTAAGCATCTCGTCAAAGACTAGCACAGTATTGCTTGCTCCGGGGGGATAGTTTATGACGCTTACTTTCATGTTAATGTACTCGCCTTGAACCACGTTGGCGTACAGGCTACCCTCCTCCCGAACTACGTTATCTAGTTCCTGCTCGAACCGTTGGAAAATATGCCTGCTGTCAGTCAGAATAGCGTATCTGGAAAGCTCCGTCTCGTCCTCAAATATTTCTTGCCTATCCTCGCGAAACGACATGAATGAATTCCCCTTCCAGCGGACTCGTTACGGATGCTAAAGTAGGAGATAATCCCATGGTGGTAGTCACAGCCCAACCAGGTTTTCCGATACAGCTCGTATACGGATGCGTGTTTAGGGACATACCAGTGCCCTCTTGACAGGGCATCGCTCTATTACATGGGTTGTAGTGGCCTAGTGTTACCCATGACCTTTTCTCCTTTATTTCGTTTGCCTTCCCCTGTAAGGACAAAAACTAATAGCAAGAGTGATATTAAAAGAAGCGACACCCCTATTAATAAGGCCTTATGGAACCCGCCTTCTCCTATAACACTCGAAGCAACGGCGTTCACGAATCCACTCAACGAAGAGCCGGTGCCAACAATACCAGCCGCGGTGGACTGAAGACTGGCTGGGAGCCTTCTAGACGATGTGGTCAGAGCCGATGTCTCATAGAAAGGGTATAGTGGGAGTAACCATATCAATATAATGAGGAATAGGGGTATGTGTAGTGTGACCATTATTCCGGAGAATAAATATGTTGCGAACACACCTGCTAGCACGGCCTCAGGCCTCACCTTGTCTACAAGCATTCCCGCGAAAGGTCTACTAATTGCACCCAGGAGCCCCGTCATCGTTGAGAACAGAAAACCATAGAGCATCATGTCTCCCCCAAGCACCTCGAAGAGCCTCAGTCCCATTGAGTTAATGTAAATGGATACACCGGCCGACCCCAATAGATAGGCAATGAATATTACGATTACCGACCTTATCCCCCTTACCAGGCTGTCAAGCTTAGGCTTCTCTCGAACGACGAGGCTCCGGGGGAAGGTCGCGTAGGATATAACTGATGCAAGGCCTATTGAAAGCCCAGCGAACATGAATACAGCTAGTGGCCCATAGTTTGAGATCAGGCCCGTGATCACACCCCCTGACGACCATCCTAGTGAGCCCGCAAGGCCAAATAGGCTCAGAGGCCTCCCTCTGCCTTCCACATAATCCAAGATAACCCCGTATAGAGAAGCCCAAAAGAATGTGTACCCCGTGAAAACACCAAACGCCATAATTGGGTAAAACCTTGGTTCAACAAAGCCCATTGCCACTAGTATAAGGGAGGAGACTAGCCCTGCGAGGAGCGCATTTCTACGTCCAGCGACATCTGAGACGAACCCGAATATTACTGATAGTAGCCCTGGTATGCTCTCCATGGCAGCAAGGAATACTACCAGCGCGTATTTTCCACCATAATCAAGGCCTCCTATAACCGCCCTCGTGTAAGTATAGTAAACGGATATCATGAGACCGGTAAGGTAAGATGCCAAGTAGTAAGCCCTAAAAGACCCTCCGACAACCCAGCCTCCCCGTACAATATCTCCTCCCAATTTCTAGCACCCGCTGTAACGTGAGAATTATTAATAATATTTTACCGCTAGAAGGTCACCTGGTGCAGCACCTTGGACGATGTATCAACTTGTATCGATGCGTTAAAAAAACTGCCCAGGACAGGTTGGATGCAAAGGGGTGTGCCAGCCTCTGTGGCGGAGACTGTTGCGGCTCACTCGTATGAGGCCAGCGTCATAAGTGGTATCCTTGCATCGAAGGTTGGTGTTAACGTAGAGCGTGCGATGGCCCTAGCTATTATTCATGACATGGCAGAGTGCCGGGTCGGCGACCTGCCCTTATACTCCTCCGCTAAACTCGGAGGAGTTAAAGAGGATATAGAGCTGAAAGCAGTCGAAGAACTGGGGTTACCCAAACAAATTCTTGACCTATACCGGGAATGGGTTTCTCAAGAAACAGCAGAATCTAGGGTCGCTAGGGTGGGCGAGAAGATAGCAACATTAATCGAAGCCAGGCGCCTCAGAAGCGCCGGGTACCAAAGGTGCATAGAAATAGAAGAGTCCATAAAGAAACAGCTGAATGACCTGCTATCTAGGAGCGAGTATGCTTTTCTAAGAAAAGCCTCAGAGGAGGTCGCTGGTCCACTTACTCGGTGAACCCGTGGCCTTTATTATGTAAAAGTCTTGGGGACCCGGCGTATGTGGGTCAATGTACTCTATTAGAGAACCATCTAGGCCACTGATACGTCCCGGCTTGTAATCATTATAGAGGAGCACTGGGAAAACTTCCTGCTTTATCAATCTGTAACCATTATACATGAGGCCAAGAATCTCTTCAGGAAGTGGTTTCGCAGACCATGAATAGTACCTTGAGAATAGCGAGGCAATAGTCACAAATGCTAGTGAATGGGTATACCATTTCTCCAGGTCTGAATCACATGTTGCTAGCATCGTCCTATATCGTAGCTCCTCGTCCCCAATGATCTCATGGAGAGGCAAACCTCCACCCAGGCCCTTTTCAAGAGGGGCTAGACCACAGTAGGCGAGTACAATATTATTCAAGCCCTTTATTGCCTCGAGGTCACTGGATGTTAGCCATCCGTTTGTGACTATTATAGTAGGCTTGCCAGGGTCAGGTACTAGCCCTTCCCTCACAAGCGATTGGATGGGGGGGCCGCCTAATTGTTTCATAAGCTTATAGAGGCCTTGTCTCGACATGCCAAGCATGATTATGTGTCCATCGTATTCCTGCTGTGTAACCGTTCCTTTTCTCGAAAACTCTACGAGTCTATTTTCGTAAATAACCCCGTATTTGGGAAAACCTCCTTTCAGCATAGCATGGGGATTACTAGACGTTTTCCCCTTAAGTTCTCCTATAGTTACTTGCGATGCCTCTCTCTTTCCTATGACTAACGCCGAACTATACCCCTTGTCAATGGTCAGTTTTCTAAGCTCCCTCTCTCTTATACCTCTTATAGATTTCTTGAATATGATATTGGGAGGTGGTATGTAAGCCACCTTGCCTCTACAATCCACAGTAGACGCAATATCATGTCCTCCATGATGTCCGTTAATTATTGAGAGCAGAGGTCGCCCATCCTCACTTAATTGAACACTATAGTCCCCACTACCTAGGACAGCTACACTCCTTTCCTCTGATGGCCCAATAGCGGCCGAGCATCTTTGAAGTACCAGGCTTTCTTCAAAATACCTCATGGATCCTCCCCTCGTTCCAAACACTTGTTTGCCAATCATTTTATTTACTCACACAAAACCATTTACATAATTGAGGGAGGAGCCCGGAGATGTAAGCAATGACGATGATGCGGGCCATGCGGGACACCGGTATCCGGGCAATAAGGGGTGTGGAGGATGAAATGCCCAAGATGCGGCCACGAGATGGATTACAGGAAGGAGACAGAGACATTCGACAGGAATTACAAAGCCATACAAACATATTACAAATGCCCCATATGTGGGTATAGGATTAATGACCAGTACATAACCCTAAGTGGGGTAAATGGAAGCCTAAGGATATCCGTTAGGACAACCGTACGTATGTATGTCACTAAATAGTTTTTTACAAATAATTTTCGAGCCATTTTCTAAAAAACAATTCAAACCTAATTAACCATAAGTTAATTTGTATACTTTGTGTATTGGTATTATTCCACCTTGCAAATAGATAGTTATCCAAGTGAATAAGTTGTTTTACAAAAATACAAGATGTGCAGATATGCTTTAGTCCGAGCATATGACGACAAGACATGGTGCGAGGCACTTTGAGAAAAAGGCTTTTGGAAAAGATACTGAATACCAAACAGGTGAGAGTGCCTATATGGAAGTCCTTTGACTTGATAGGAGACCTTGTGCTACTGAAAGCTCCTATAAGCGAAGCCGAGATTGGCCTTGAACTTCTAGCTGAATACAAGAAAGTGGGCGAAGCTCTTTTGAATGAGCTACCTTACGTTAAGGGTGTGTTCCTTTCATTGACTCCAGTTATGGGAGAGTTCCGTCTAAGAAAGGTTCTCCACCTGGCTGGAACCCGCAGGACGTGGACCTACTATAGGGAGCATGGTTGCGTGTTTAAGGTGGACTTGGAATCAGCATACATATCCCCGAGGCTCAGCTATGAGCACTCTAGGATAGCAAAGCTTGTGAGAAGCGGGGAGCTTATTGTGAACATGTTTTCAGGTGTGGGAGGTTTCTCAATAATAATAGCCAAGAAAGCGAACCCTGCCCGCGTTATTTCAATCGACAAGAACCCTGCTGCCCACAGGCTACTGGTGGAGAATGTTAACCTAAACCATGTTGAAGAAAGCGTGGTACCAGTGCTTGGAGATGCTGTTGATGCTATAATGGGGTCGCTTAAAGGAGTAGCAGATAGGGTGCTATTGCCCCTTCCCAGTTTTTCTCCTAGGTTTTACCTAGCAGCTCTCGAGGCGCTGGGCGACAGGGGTGTTCTGCATTTTTACGAATTTGTTGAGCTAGAGAAAGAAGAGAAACGGGAGGGTTTGATAATGAAGGCGTACAAGAGAGTAGAAACTGTTCTTAAACAAGTCATGGACTGTGCCAGGGCTGAGCTGCTAAGCGGGAGAATTGTTAGAAGTGTTGGGCCGAGGCTTTATCAGGTTTCCTTGGACGTTTTTATTGATAAGATGTCGTGCCGTTAGTGGCTCCATTCGGCTTCTTCTTCTATTAGCTTAAGTTGCAGGTGTCCGCTCCTTAACCCGAACATTTCTCTGATTACAAGGGATGCTGCACGGGGTGGTATTAGTCCAAGCTCTGTTATGAAACCGTGTATGTACTCTGGGTCTGTTATGTCGAATGCGGGGTTTAGTACGTTTACATTTCTTCTTTCCGCATGCCATTTAGGGTCCACAACTTCCTCGGCACTCCTCTCTTCGATTACCACATCCCCTCCTGCGAATGAGGCTGGGCTGAATTTTATTGACTCCGTTGCGGAATAGAAGGGGACACCTGCCTCATATGCAGCGATTGCAATCTGGCTTGTACCGACCTTGTTTACAAGGTGACCGTCACTGGTAACGGTGTCTGCCCCCACTATGACCTTGGTTATTCGAGGCATCACCGACCTCACTGCAGAGTCTGTTATGTGTGTGACCTTTATTCCCGAGTCAATGAGCTGGGATGCCGTTATCCTTCCTTGAAACCTTGGACGAGTCTCAGTGTTATAAACCTGGAAGTCCGTGCCACGTTGCCTGGCTTTCTGTAGGAGCCTGACAACCGCAGTGCTGTGACAGTGGGTTAGCACGACATCGCCATTCTCAACGAGTTTGGAGCCTATCTCTGCCAGACGGTCGAGTGCGGTTAGTGAGAGCTCTATGAACTTCCTGCCAGCCTCAATAGTCCTTACACGTGCCTCCTCTCCCTCTAGACCTTCTATCCTGCTTAGGACATAGAATACAGCGTTAGGGAGGGAGACCGCCGTGGGCCGGGTTCTTATCAATGTTATGCCAACGGTTCTTATGTACTCTGCATACTCATCGGGAGGTCCCCTGTACTTCTCAGCTGCAATGATTAGGGCCTTCGCTGCACTCCGAGCTATCTTTCCAGCCCCTCTTATTCTCATCGTCTTAATATCATCGGCTATCCTGAAGACTTCCTCAGGTATGCTAAAGTGTCCGGGATTCGGCAAGGCTCTTCATCTCCTTGAGGAGAGTATTTATGTCTGGCTCGACGTGGGGCCAGTGGCCGTATATCTCCCACAGCATTATTGGAACGCCTTGGGGGCTTGTGACCCCCTTCTCCGAAATTATCGCGTCAATGTACTGGGGAGGCGTGACATCCATTAGGGGTAGGTAAGTCTTGAGGCCCTTGGACATCAGCTCTTCTGGGAGCATCAGCGTCTCTGGCCCTGCGGTGGGTATCTTTATCAGCTCCCCCAGAAGTGTCTCGTAACTGAACTTGTAGGTGCCGGCCGCTACTAGTGTTCGCTTTCTCTTCTGAAACGCTATAAGCGAGATAAGGCTAGAGCCTACCTTGTTCACCAGTGCCCCGTTTGCGGTTATCGCCTCGGAGCCGAGGAGGACAACGTCGACCCTATCCATCACATAGTTGACCGCAGAGTCCACTATCAGGGTTACTGGGACGCCCCTGCTATCAAGGTGCTCTGCTGTAAGGAACCCTTCGCTTCCCGGCCTTGACTCTGTTGCTATTACTTCTCGAACCTTGCCCTGCTCGTGTGCCTTTAGTATGATCTTGTTGACACTTGTACTATAGCTGTGTACAAGTATCCTGCTGTTGTCTGGCAACCTCCTCGCGCCAATGTCTGAGAGCCTCTCTGTGCTCTCTATGGTGAACCTCTTCTGCTCCTCTATTATTGCGAGAAGCTTCCTAACCGCATTGTCTACATTCTCGCCCTTCTCGTACAGATCCTTGAGGTTCCTGAGTATGAGCCTTATGGTATTGACTAGTAGAGCTGAGGTTGGTCTCCTCTGGTAGGCGTTGCTCGTTACCTTGTACACGAGGCTTAAGAGAGAGTTCCAGTCGCTTGTCTCGGTAAGCTGTGTGGTGAGCCCACTCAGCAGCTCAAGCGCTATCTCGGTAGAGCCGTGTTTCCTGGGGGTGTAGGGCTTACTACTCATTTTACACGCACCATGCCTAGGTGCTTCTTATCAGGCGATGTGACGAGCGTTATTGTATAGGTAGTGTCTACCGCAGGTTATTAAGAAAACTCAGCCCCCGGTTAGTATCCCTCGACCCTTTCCCTGTAAAACACCCTATTTGACAGGGAGCCTTTATCTGCATAGAGATAATATGCCCACCCGAGAAGGCCGTATACTATTGCCAGATAATGCACCACTCCTAACACCAGAGATAGCCTCTCGTAAGGTAACAGGGCCATGACTGCCAGTATAGCTATTCTTGCCTCAGCATATGTTCCCTTGTTATCCTTTTCCGAGTGCCTCGGGTTTCTCCTGTAGTATTTTAGGGGAAGAAGGCTTGCTATGGAGAGCACTATGAGGGCGTAGGTAGGTGCGGGTTTTTCCACGTAGAGGCTAGTCAGTATCGCTATAGTGTGAAGAAACAGAGGTGCTCCAACAAAATATAGCCTCGCCCTAACCCTCCTAGTAACACGCCATAATGATACCGTTATCACTAGACCAGCGTACAGCGTGGCATCATAACTCCAGTTATTGTGATGGGCATAAATTATAGCAGGGACTATTACTTGGTAGTACCTGTCGAAGAGCCTATCCAACAACTCTCCCTGCTTGCTCGCAATGCCTAGAACTCGGGCTGCCATGCCGTCTAGTACATCCAACAAGAGGGCCAATATCAAGAGTCTGACCGCAAGGTCTCTCTCACCGTGAAAGAACGCGTAGAGGGCAAATGTCCCCACTACTCCAGTGAATGCGGTTATCGTGTCGGGTATTATTCTCCTCGCGAGCAGGAATGTCATGAAATACACCGTTGGACAACAAATTACTGGATCAACACAACCTGTTTAACCTGTATGTTTTTATTTGTATAGAATGTCGGCTCCTCTAGTTCGCCAGCAGTAGGCGGGTTTTGTTAAAAAACTTCTACTCAGGGCTTTTAATTAAAAAAGACATACTATACAAAACTCCTGTTAATGAAGCCCTTAACCACGCTCCGGGCCTCCAGTTTTTCTACAATGTGCTTAAAAGCAATCTCGGGCCTTGTGTGTTCCCCGCAGCTGTATACGTCTATTGTAGCAAAACCGTACTCTGGCCAGGTATGGACAGATATGTGGCTTTCTAGTATAACAGCTAGCACTGATACGCCTTTTCCTATTTTCCACGATTTCAGGTCAAGAATGCTCATGTTGCCCTTTTGTGCAGCCTCCCTCACCGTTTCTACTAGAAACTCCTCATCCATGAGCTTGTCCACGTTACAGTACATAGCGTTTCCATACACGTGCTTGCCAACCACTCTTGGTTTGGCTTCTCTGGCTTCTTCCCCCAGCCCTATCGCTGTGTTCCTTGAAGGCTTTTCAGTATAAACAACTGTCTGCTCCATGGATGACCCCCTGGTATATATACCCCCTTCTAACGAAATTTAAGCATAACCCCCCGGGGGTTGTGCCTTGTCGGTGAAGGAACTTGTCCATGAGGCTAGGAAGGTAATAAGGAACTCCTATTCTCCCTACTCTCGCTTCCCCGTAGCGGCAGTGGTTAGGACTGCTAAGGGACGCTTGTACACGGGAGTTAATGTTGAGAACAGTAGCTATGGCCTTACCATGTGTGCTGAGAGAGTGGCGGTGTTCAAGGCGGTTTCTGAGGGTAATAGGGATATAGAAGAGGTGCTCATATACACACCTACAGAGGAGCCAACCCCTCCCTGCGGCGCTTGTCGACAGGTGATAGCAGAGTTTAACCCACGTGCTAGGATAATTATGGTTGCACGAAACGGAAAAACACTTGTCAAGGGTCTTGAGGAGCTTCTACCACACACGTTTACCGGAGAGAGACTATTAGGTGGAGTGAGGGGTGGAGAGAAGGGTTCTGAGGGACAAGGACCTACTGATTGATAAACGAGGTATGGTATACCAGGTTATAGGCTCTATACATGAGCCCTCGAATGTATACGCGTTCCTAAAATATGTGCCCACAAAGGGCCCCACTCACTGGCATGGCTCTGGAGGCGGGCTGAGGAGGGTTTTCAGGCTTTATAGACCCGATATGGTTAACCTGTCTCCAAAAAGCTGTCTTAGCCCCATCTACCGTACAAGCATGCCTTGCATCGGCATACTTGACATATATGATCATAGAAAGCCCGAGAAGGCTGTAGAGAGGCTATTATACAGGGTGGGCGACTCCTTGGAAAAAACTTCTCTCCTACTGGCCAGTGAAATGGTTGACAGGGGCTATACTGTATGGGACCGGATTGGTGTAACAGGCTCTATCCTTGGGGGTTTTCACAACGAGTTACATAGTGATATAGACTTGGTGGTCTATGGTTGCGGCCCCTTTGATAGTCTTGGGAGAGAGATAGGCGAGCCGCTAAAAGGCAAACTGTTCGAAGCATGGGTTCTGAGTAATGCTAAGAGACTTGGGCTTCACCCAAGCTTGGTAGCGCAAATGTATGACCCTAGGAAGAGGTTTCTATACAAGGGTAGGCTCGTTTCCGTAGCCTATGCACCAGATAGGGAAAGGGACTATTATGCACCGGACGGTGGTCCGCTAAGGCCTAGGGGGGAGTATCAAGGCACTGTAGAGGTAATGATTTGGGTTGAGAAAGGTCTAGACAATAGTTATAGCTGTAGCTTGCATTATTACCCACACCTAGCTAGTGGTACTGTAGAGACCGTTATTCGGGGTTCTGCTAAGCCAGGTTCCTTGGCGCGCCTGTTAATCTTCGAGTCCCTTTTCGCTAACGCAATTAGTAAAGGAGGCACCTTCCTCGCCAGGGGGCCAGCGTTCTACGATACCCATACTGACGCATTAAGCATAGTGGTTGGAACAAGGGAGAGAACCAGTTTTATCTATCCTATATCAGTTTAATTTTGTGGTTGAGAGACCTCTATATGCGTATTAACCATGTTTCTCATAATACTATAACTGGTACTAAGGAATATCCACATAAGCCAGCTTCAAAGGCGATAATAGACATGTTAGATAAGGTTTTCAATAGGCCGACATCATTTCGTGCCATACTATCGTTAATCCTAGCATTTTTGACCCTACTCTCCATAGTATCGCCAACATTGAGCGCCGAAGAGGTTTACAAGCCTGTTTACAATAACTATGAATGGATATCTAGTGTAAGCTTACCCGCGTTAGCTGTGGGAAGCGATGGCAGGGGTGTGGTAAGCAACCTTACGGTATCCTTAGCTTACCCTGGAAAAGGTGACCTCTATTTTAGCTCAGAGCCCCTCACAATGATAGACAGTCAGGCATCGGCCCGTATCGCATTCATGGTCGCGGCACAAATTGCAGGCAAAGACCCTAGGGTTTATGACGCGTTCGTATCAATGAAGTCACCCAGCCTGATTATAGGAGGCCCAAGTGCAGGAGCTGTAATGACTATAGGTTTTCTGGCTCTTTTCACGGGAGCCAGCATAAATTCTAGCATAGCTATGACTGGGATGATATATCCTGACGGCACAGTTGGTCCCGTGGGTGGCGTAAAGGCGAAACTGGAAGCCGCAGCAAACGCAGGCTATAAGGTCTTCCTTGTCCCCGCAGGAGAGTCTGTGGTAATGGTGGAGAAGAGAGTGCAGCAGGGGGGCATAATATACGTAACCCGTGAGCCCTTTAATCTAACAGAATATGCAAAGGAGTTGGGTGTTAGGGTTGTAGAGGTGGCCAGCATATACGAAGCGGCATCGTACTTCCTAAAGTCCTGGAAACCACCCAGTGAGGGAGACATGGGCTTACCACTGTACAATAGCGAAGCCGTGAATCTGTTTACCAGGTGGATAAATGACTTGGAGAACGAGAGAGAAAGACTGGTTAGACTGGTCAACACATCCCTGGCTGGAGACCTTCTTAACCAAAGCGAGGTGCTGTCAGATAAGGCTCTTTCCTATAAGAATGAGGGCAAATACTATATTGCGGCGTCATACATGTTCAGTGCAACGGCATTGGCCGAGGCTGCCTACATAAAACAGTATGTGACGACCAGAGAGGAAGTTCTCTCATATATAGAAACAGTGAACAACACAATTAACAAAGTCCTACGAATCATTAACAGCACCCAGCCCCAAAACGTCTCCAGCCTAGAAGCGCTGGTAACGGCGAGGCAACGGGTCCTTGATGCCCAACATCTTTTACAAAGCGCCCTTGATGGAATATATGAGGTCGTTAACCCACTCACTGGAGAAAAAAGCCTTGTCATAGAGGACGCTTCAGCTATCAGGCTTGGCTACGCTAAGTGGAGGTCTATAGTAGCTCTCAAGTGGCTCGAATACTCCGAGATACCCTCACCTCCCGTGACCCGAGAAGACATAGAAAAGCTTGCCAACGACTTTATGGGACTTGCCGAGACGGTAGTGTCTTATTATACAAGCCTATTAGAGGACCTTGGAGTATCCTCCCAGGAGTCTCCTTCCCTGTCCTATCAGAAGGGGGTGGAAAAGCTGGGAGAGGGCGCTCACATAGATGCCATATCTTACTTCATGCAGAGCCTGGCAGATTCCATGGTTGGACTTCATAGAGTGTTTGACTACAAACCTCAAGACATCGCAAACATACTGCGAGATAACCTAGTCAAGAGCTTATCAAGACCCGGTTATAGAAGCGTGATTGCCCTGGGCTACCTCGAATACGGGCTGGAGAGCCTGAACAACTTCGAGAAAACAGGAGATTTAGACGAAGTATACTCCGCTATAAGGTCCTTCACACTAGGTTCACTACAAGACGCGCTGACCAGATACCTTGCACCCATTCCTGCTGGGCCTGTCCAGGAACCTCTGCAAAGTACTGCAAATAACCAGGAGACAAGTGGTGAGGTAGTCCAGACAGAAACCACAACCACCATCGCAAAAGAAGTCACCATAACTCAAACTGTTACCGTCACAAAAACACAGACACAAACTGTTGAGAGAAGTATAAGCATTACAGGGGTTGCACAGGCATTCGCAGTAGCGATCCTTATAGCAATTGTGGTCAGTACTCTGATGGCCCGTAGGAGGTCTGACTAGTTTCTCCTCCCAGCGATTTTTTAAGGTTGCTAATGATAGTTTTTCTGATCCTAACGCCGAACAACAGTATGAGTGCCGTGGGGGTCAGAGAGAAGAGTATGAAAACCATCCTCCACGCGAGAGCAAGTTCCTTTTCCATAGCAACGCCGAGACCGTACTCAAAGAAACCACTGCCCCCAGGAGTGGGGAGGAAGCTCATGACAAAACTCATAGAATATCCTGATACAAAATCCATAGCTCTATGAAACATCTCCATACCTTTACTATCCTCTATTATACCAGCTAGTGGGATAAAGCTGAGAGCTATTAGGAAAAAACTCGCAATAGTGAGAGTAAAGCAAATCACATTAGCCTTGGGGTTAAGGCCCGCTGTAACAGCTAAGGTAAAGTCCTTGTACCTGGAAAGTACCTGCCCTCTATACTTCTCGGGAAGCCTATCACTTATTCCCTTGATCACTTTTTTCCAAAATCCCTCTCGGTAGACAAGTCCCGTGAGCCCAGCTATCCATAAAGCCATTATGATAACAGAGACAATAAGCACTGGGAGGGAGGCAGGGAGGAACACCATTGATGCTGCGAGAGAAATTGCAACAGCGACTACTATGTCGTAGAACGACTCTAGCACCCCTGCTGCTGCAAGTTTCTCTATTTTAACCCCATTAAGCGACGCTAGTGTTAGTACCCTCACGGGCTCTGCTCCAAGGTTACCTGGGGTCAGGAGGCCTGCAGTGTTTCCCACAAATCTAGTAATTATGGTGCTGCTGAAGGAGACTGGCTCACCAAGTACTTTAGAGATGTAGTATAGCCTGTATGCTTTGAGGGTCTCTGACATTAGCAGAAGTGACATAGATATTAGGATACTTGACAGGGTAAAACTTTCAGCCAGCTTTCTCAGATCCGCGTTAGACAAACGTGCATAAGCTAGATATGAGGCCATTGTAATACTTATGCTAAAGGCCCCTAAAATCACTGCCCTTTTACCGCTGGATGCCATGCAGTATCCCTTCACCACTACTTGGCACGAGTAAGTGAGCCCCAGGATGATTAATATAATTTAGATCCTCGCGGAAACCTTTAACAAGGTGCCTTAAGATGGCGATTCTTACCGAAAAGGACATAGAGAACATTAAGAAGGCAGGCAGGATAGCCTACGAGATAAAGCAGATGATACAGCAAATGGTCAGGCCAGGAGTTCCTTACCTAGAGATTGCAGAGAGGGTCGAGGAAGCCATAAGGAGCAAGGGGGGAGAGCCTGCTTTTCCCTGCAACATAAGCTGGGGCCACGAAGCTGCCCATTATTCCCCCTACTGGGAGGACTCGCGCAAGGTGCCCGACAGCGGTATCTTGAAGATAGATTTTGGGGTTATGGTAAGGGGTATGCTATCTGACACGTCAGTCAGCATAGACCTATCCGGAGAGAATGAGGACCTGATTAAGGCAGCCCAGGATGCCCTTGATAAGGCGATATCTGTCATGAGACCCGATATACAAGTCTGGGAAATATCCTCAGTTATTGAAAAGACCATAAAGAGCTACGGGCTCAAACCGGTAAGCAACCTGACCGGCCACGCCATGGAGCCCTTCAGGCTACATGCTGGAGTGAGTATACCGAATGTCTCCAACTCGTCCAGGATAGCTATAAGGCCGGGTATGCTCATCGCAATAGAGCCTTTCACAACAAAAGGCCTTGGCTACGTGGTGAACGGCAATGATATCAACATATATTCATTCTCAAGACCCCTTGACAAGAAGGGTAGGAGGCTTGCAGGGAGGCTGGCGTCTATGCTGGAGAAGATTTACGAGGAGAGGAGGGGGCTACCCTTTTCTGAGAGGTGGCTGATGAGTGCTGCCAAGGGGAGGAAAATTACCATAGACTACATTAGGGAGACTCTTAAGACGCTGGCGACCCGAAGGTACTTGATAGACTACCCTGTCCTAGTAGAGCCTACGGGTCTTCAAGTGGCTCAGGCAGAAGATACTGTACTCGTGCTGGAGAAAGAGGTCATAGTGACAACTAGACCGGGATTCTAGGAGCTCCCCCAGATAACTCATGTCACTAATCGCCTGCTTTATAGTTGCTCCACGAAACCTCTTTCGCGCGAGCGTATTTTTATTGTAAAGCTTATTATTCCACTCTTGGGGGATCTTCTAGCTTCCAGAATAGTCTAATCGGAGAAACGGGTCTCCTTAGAAAAGTGAGGCGGTGAGCTTGGCATACAACCTTCTGGGAATACTTGCTGCATTCCTCTCAGCCCTATTGTTTGGACTGAACAGTGTGGTTGCACGCATCGTTGGACACAGGTTCAGCGAATCAATAATGCTTCCAGCAAGCCTGATTATAGGCACATTAGTTTCCGCCGCTTTCCCTATAGTCTCCAGCCCTGATGTCTGCACAAAATGCGCCGCAGCCTACGCTTTCTCGGGCGTTGCCAACTTCGCAGTAGCCCGCTTTTTCTTCTTCAGGGCCGTGAGAAGAATAGGTGCAAGCGTGACCAGTCTGGTGATTTCTGGCAACGTTATAGCCACTGCACTGTTCAGTACAGTCATCCTAGGAGAATCGCCCTCGGGCAAAGCTGTGGTAGGCCTACTATTCTTCTTGGCGGGAGTAGCAATAGCAAATAACGCTGATAGGGGGAAGAACATGGATTTAGTAGGCTTAGCATCGGCGTTTTTGGCCATGTTGTTCGTGTCAATGGTTAATGTCAGCATAAGATACGCTAACCTAGGCCATGCAAGCCCGTTTACCGGTGTTTTTATAAGCTATCTATCAGCTTTACTAGCCTTCACCCTGGCCAGGGGCAAAGACGTGCTCGACGCAGCTAGGCTCGTTATTAGCAGGCGTAATCCTCTCCTTATACTTCTTGGTATAATACCCCTGGCTGCACAGTCCTTCAGGTTCGTGGCCCTTGACCATATACCCGCCTTCGTGGCAGCACCCATCTTTTCAACCAGCTCTTTCATAGCACTGTTGCTCGTATACCTACTGCCATCCACCAGGGAGAAGATAGGGCTCTCAAAAGCCTTGGGCGTGATTATTGGTTTTGGTGGGATTGGGCTCACCCTCGCCTAGGGGGCGTTAAGTGGGGACCGGAATGTCTGAGTACTTCTACGACATCCTCTATTGCCCTTGGAGCTGTGAGAAGAAGTTCGTCTACAAAGTCTTTAACACGTTCCACGTGGTCTGCCAGGTTTTTCGCGTAAACAGCGTCTTTATCACCTAGTTCTTTCTCCACATAACTGGCATTCCTACTAGTCTTTATCACGGTGTACATGACTATTATTCCATTGTAGTGGTTCCTTAGTTTCTCAAGTTTTTTCAAGTCATTATTCATAGTGAGGACGAAGTCGGGATTTGCCCTCTCCACCCTCTGAATTACTTTATCCACGGGGTACCTTAGGCTCAATATAAGGCCCTTTTGCATAGAATTCAGCCTATTATCTCTACGTGCGATTTCTATTGCTTCCTCCGGGGGAATTGATGACCCACATGGTTCTCCGTATTGGGGAGGGTCTCCTCTCAGGAAGAGAACCCGCCTCACACCAAGCATGTTCGCGCCATATATTGTGCTTATAAGGGCATTTTCGTTAAGGTCTACTGTTCTAAGATGTATAGTGGTTTCGAACAGCCTGTTAACAGCTATACTAGCGAGGGCAAGTACATGGTTCTTGGGATAGCCAAGCGGGGAGTCTGGTATATGTATCCTTCTTGTTATACGCGAGATGATGTTTAGTTCCCTAACAAACTTGTCTTTATAACGGGTTGGCTGTACTTCGAAGAGGAGCCCGAGGGTCAGGGCCGTCTCACCTTCCCAGTTTTCTCGAGCCCTTCATCGAGGGATGCCTGAATGTCAGTACCAGGTACAATTCTTTACAGAATACCCTCATGGCCGCCGTACCGCCCTCACTGGTTGTTGCGAAGAATATCCTCTTCCAGTCAATGTATATAACAGCCATGAGAAACAGCACAGTAGCGACAATCAATGCAACAATGCCGAGCACGAGATAGCCTCCCTCAAGGCTCTCACTGATAAGCCACCGGGCTTGGCTGCCAAGAAAGACGGCTATTGCCGACAAGAATATCTTTCCCAACAGCACGGCTACTGCGAATAACGTGAAGTTGAATTTAGCGACGCCAAGAGGGACGTACAGGAGGTCGTCGGGCAGGGGCAGGGCCGCGAACAGGAATATCGCTATTAGTCCAGCCCCTTTCTTGCTGAATATTTTGGAGAAGTACTCCAGCTCTTCCCGTCTCCTATTCGATAGAAAGCGTCCTGCGTATCTAGAGGCTCCGTATAACACGTATTTTCCAAGCGCGGAGCCCAAGCCTCCCACAAGGGCGACTAGCATACGGTTTTCCGACTCGAAACTAGCTGCATACGCGGCTATGAATGCTAGGTAGGGTACTGCGGAATAGGGTATGACGTTTCCTATGAAGCTGACTATAAATACCCCGATGAGACCATATTTCTCCAGCAACAGTGATAGGTTGGTAAGGTTTTCTATCAACCAAGCAACCCCTCACCAATGCAGAGTAGCTCGGGTTTTCGGCAATATTTACTAGGCCCACATCGTTTCATTGACTCTTACGGTAAGGGTAGTCTAATATTATTGTCTGTATACCCTATCTTTGAACAGCTAGGTACAACATACCCAGGTATAACCTCTCAACTCTATCTTAATATCTAGTATACCAAACGATAGTGTTATTGAACCGGGCGATGGACCTAAACGGGTGTGGATTCGTGGTCGGCGTGCCGCGAGGCTTTAGAGACTTCCCTCCAGAGGTCATGAGACCCAGGCTAAGAGTTGTGGAACAAATAAGAAAGGTTTTCGAGATATACGGTTTCCCCCCAATGGATACGCCTGTAGTAGAGTACTGGGAGACCCTTGCAGGCAAGTATGGCGAAGAAGCTGAGAAAATGCTGATATGGAGGTTTGAAGACCCCCTAAGCGGCAAGATGTATGCCCTTAGATACGACCTGACAGTACCCCTCGCCAGGTTCGTGGCCATGCACCCGGAGCTCCCCCTTCCCTTTAAGCGTGGCCAGATATCCCTAGTGTGGAGGCATGAGGAACCCCAGAGGATGAGGTATAGAGAGTTCCTCCAAGCAGACGCTGATATTGTCGGGAGCCCCTATCCTGAAGCTGATGCAGAAGTAATGAACGTAATAGCGAGGGCTCTCATAGAGCTGGGTATAGATGATGTAGTTATAAGGATAAACCACAGGCGGCTTCTTTCACAGGTTTTCGAGAAGGAGCTCGGCCTGCATGACCCTCTTCCAGTCTACCGAGCTATTGACAAGCTTGACAAGATTGGCGAGGAGGGGGTTAGGAAAGAGCTTGAGAAACTAGGCCTGAACGCTTCTAGTAGAGAGAGAATAATGAAGCTCATAGAGCTGAGGGGCGAGCCCCAGACCCTGCTCGACAGGTTGAAGACCATGGTTGGCAACAGTGGACCCGTTGCAGACTTGGAGCGCATATACGAGCTGGCCGAGGAAGCCCACCGCATGCTTATCGACATAAGCCTGGTAAGAGGGCTCGACTACTATACCGGTCCTATCTTTGAGTACGGGCTAAGGAAACAGCTCTCACCTAGCCTTGCTGGAGGCGGGCGATATGATAATCTCATCGGCATGTTCAGGAAAGAGGGGAGCCTGCCCGCTACAGGTGCGAGTATTGGCGTGGAGAGAGTCATCGACGTTCTCAGGGAGAGGGGACTTTTAGAGGATCGTGCCCGTACGAGTGTTTTGGTTATGGTAACATATCTTTCGGAGGACCTGTACTGGGATGCGTGGAAGCTTGCTCAGCTGTTAAGGAGCGAGGGCATACCCGCCGAGGTGGATCTTATGAGGAGAAGCCACTCAAAGCAGAGGAAATATGCCCAACGTTTGGGTATTAGGTTCGTTGCCATACTTGGTGCGAAGGAGGTGCGTGAAGGCAAGGTCACCCTCTATGACCGTTATGAGGAGAAACGTTTTGAAGAACACGTTAAAAACGTTGTAAGTATGCTAAAGAAATACGTCCCCGGGTAAAAAGTGCTCACAGGAAACTTAACAGTGAAACTGGAGATGAGAGCCTATTGGAGAGTCATTGGAACAATCCCCTGTTCTCACTATTATACCATGTCTTCAGCAAACTGCCCTTCACCAGAAAACTTCACCAAGCGATCGCCAGCTGCATAGAAGCCGGCGAAAACGAGGTCCTCGCTGAGGTTGGCAGTGGGACAGGATCGTTCTTAAGAATACTTAGTGAACGCATTAACGCCGAGATAATAGGAGTAGAGCCCTCTAAGCCCATGCTTAAACATTCTGCAGCTCTTCAAACTAGGACGCGCGTGCATCTAATAAGGGGGGTGGGAGAACACCTCCCCCTCAGGAAAAACTCTCTTGACAAAGCGCTTCTCGTGTTTTCCTACCACCACTTATCAGACCCTAGCAAAACTCTTGAATCCCTATACATGGCCGTCAAAGATGGGGGAGATGTTAATGTATTCGAAGCCGACCCCACAATACCCCTAGCCCAGATAGGTGAAGTATACCGCAAGATAGGATTGCGCGGACCCTTGGCCAAGCTGGCCCACAGATACTTAACAACAACAGGACACGCAGTAGACCCAACACTTATAGCAAATCAAGCTAAAGAGACTCTAAAAAACATAGAGACTAGAATAATCAGAAGGATAAAAGGGACCCCGGTCTCGGCAACCATAATAAAGAAGCCGCCTGCAAAAAA
>JALTXS010000014.1 GCA_027048265.1 Desulfurococcales archaeon | reverse complement strand
GCTCTCCCTACCGTTATCTCCGAGTGGGAGGAATACTAGGTATTGTTGCATCCTCCCAAATACACCCTCCTTATCTAGAGAGAAACTGGAC
The DNA here is from genome assembly GCA_027048265.1 of Desulfurococcales archaeon. GTDB lineage: Archaea > Thermoproteota > Thermoprotei_A > Sulfolobales > Fervidicoccaceae > JALTXS01. The sequence goes on along the minus strand of JALTXS010000014.1, from coordinate 6,497 downwards.
ATACTTGCACAATGCCTTCACGTTGATTCAGCCCCCGACGACCTGTCGTCTCAAAGCTCCTTGGCTGCCCCGGCTATTATTGGGTCTAATATCTTGTACCGGTCCCCCACTTTTTCAATGAGACTCAGCTTTGATAGTGCCTTTAGGGCTCTCGTTACCTGGGCGTTTGTGAGGGGGCGTCCCTTCCAGAGTTCTAGGGCTTGTTTTATGTTCCTCCACTTGGAATATCCTAGAGCTATAGCTTTTAGTGCGAGCGCGTAGTACCTTGAAGGTAGTTTTCTCAACTCGTCTATTGCCAGAGTTTTTGCCTCCTCGTATACTTGCTGGACGGCCTCGGGGCTAGGGTTTTTGCAGTAATAGTACCCGAAATAGGTCAGCCACCCAGGTATACCGTCTACCTTTGCAGTAATCTCTTCAAGAACGCTACCAGCGTATGTCGCTCCGCACTCGCTGAATCCATTCTCGAGGAAATCTATCGACTTGCCATGGTCGAATCTTGCTACAACGAGCTCGTCCCTCACCCGCCCGTAGAGCCAACCTCCCGGATCGTTGAACCCTAGGAAGTCCATGAGAAGCCCCACTTCTGAGCCGGTTAACACGAACCTAATGCTCCTCAAATGGTCGTAAGCGTAGGAGACTATTTGGGTGAAGTCAATTCTTCCCTTGCCTCCTCTCAAGTATCTTAGCAACTGAGCCTCGTCGACAGCCACGATGACGCTCCTCCCACTATCAACAGCCCACTCGTCTATCCTAGAGAACACCTCTATCAGCGAGGGTAGCCTCCTCACCAGGTCGAACCTTACGAGAGCAGGCCCTATCTCTACACCTTCGAGTAGCCTTAGGTATTCGACAAGCCCTGCCCATTTCCCCCTGAGCCTGGTCAGCTCGCTTGAAAGCATCCTATATAAAGACTCTCTCCGATAACCCTGCTCTTCAAGAGCCCTTGCATCTATGTAGATAAAGGGGTGTCCAGACTCGTGTAGAAACACTCTCAAGAGGGAGGTCTTGCCAATCCTCCTTATACCCAACATGACCATAAGTGGCGAGCCTCTTCTCGCAAAGTCTTCTAATGCCTGTAGCTCATCTTCCCTGTCGTACAGCTCTCTTCGGCTGGTCTTGGGACGGGGGTCGAAGAGCATGGGATCACCCCTGATACTAAGTATCACCCCTGATACTTAAATGCTTAAAAAGCACATAGATGCGACAAAACACGTCTGCTTGCCCCTACCAAACTAACATAACCAGAAGGCGTTTACTTAGGAACCTAAGTATTTCATAAGATAACGGGGAACAATGGGTTAGCATAATGGTTCTTTTAAACTAAAGATGAGCTTCGGAAGAGGAAGCATTCTCGTACGCACATAGCCCTAGTGAAGGTTCCCTACCCGTCATAAATGATAGTTTGTGAAAGCGATGCACGGGTTTTCCCCTGGGATTATGGGGGAGGAAAAAGAGGTTAGTCTTGTTGGGGTAGATACTCTAGCATGTAGAGCAGGTATACCCTGCCGTCTATCGTAGGGTAGTTCTCGAGACCGGTTCCATACAGCTTCTCCAGGTCTTTGAGCATTTTCTGAGCAGTGGTGGAGGACAGCTTGGGCGGGGTTGTGCTTATGAGTCCTGTCTTCTTCATCACGGCGAAGGCGTCGCCTAGGTCTATCTTCCCGTCTTTGTTGACGTCATGGTCGGCCAGTTGCCCCTCTGCTGCCTTCTGAGTGAGGGGGTCGGGTCCCAGGGTTTGGATTATGAGGCCTGCCTGTCTCCTTGTCTCAGCCTGCCCTGCTATGACATCTGGGGGGACTTGTGGGCGGAGGGGAGCTTCGCTCTGACGGGTAGGCTTTGGAGGGATGCCCACAACGAGCACGGGGTCCCTGAGGAGTTTATCGAGGGAAACTCCCAGCGTCTGAGCCGTTTGGCCTAGGCTCAGGGACAGGACCCGTCTCGTGGGGCTCCAGCTGGTCGTGTTTGTTACGTCCAACCACCCGGATGCCCGGGCGCCCTTATCGCCTGGTATGTACATGTAGACCTTCGGCGCCTGTGAGAAGGGCAGGCTTAATTCAAGCTTAATCTCAGGCATTCCGGAGAGGCTACCGTTAACTTCATAGGCCTGGGACTGTTCGAGGTTCACGTTTAGGGGAGGAACACCCAGGTCCTCAGGCCTGCCCGCGCTCTTAACCATCACGTCAAAGCTGGCCCTGTCCATGCCCCTGGCCGTGAGCTCTATCCCGGGCAACGGCTGGTACCTCTTAACCTCCCCGGGCGCTAGGGTGTCCCTTATCCTGTTAGGGGGGTCGACGACCACCCTGTACACAGGGCTCTCCACCATGCCACCATGGCCGTCGCTTGCAATGACCCTCCAATAGTATATTTTGCCCGGCTCCAGGCTGACGTGGGCCCTGGTGCCTGTCAGACCTTCAGCATATAGTGGCGGGTCTGGGGTCTCCCCTAGGTACAGGTTGTATATGATGGGGTCGCCGTCAGGGTCGTCCCCGCTCCACTCTAGTGTTAGGCTCCGGTTGACGGAGCTTACCCTAGTATCGTTTCTTGTAACCAGGGTGAGAGTGGGTGGCCTGTTGGGTACCCTGATTTCCATTGTGAGGTCGTTGTTGCTCTCATTTGACTCGGGTACCACGTTGCCTGTATCAAGCCTGACGGATAGCGTGTATTCTCCAGGAGCAGGAGGGGACCACCCGGTGCAGGTGAGCTGCATCGTTTCCCCAGGCCCCAGTGTTGCATTATCCATGTAGAGGCAGTGGTGTCCGTCAATGGTAATGTTTACGCTGAAGGGCCCGTATCTGCTTGTGCCATAGCCTCCCGTATTAGCTATGCTTATGATAACGTTTAGCCTCTCCCCTACGTGGATGGGTAAGGGAGTTGTGCTTACACCAGCGACCACGAGGTCGGGTAGAGAGGCGACCCTGAACGTGTATATGATGCTCGTGCTTGTAGCCCCGTACTCGTCCCTTGCCCTCACCTTCCAATAATATGTCTCCCCAGGCCTTAGCCCTGTAAGGTTGTAAGAATTCTCGGTAAGGTTGGAAGCCACAGGCTCGAGCAAGTCGGGAGTGTTCCCAATTAGGAGGTCGTAGACTAGGGCATCCCCCTCGGGGTCATAGGCGGACCAATTAATGCCAACCGTCTTGACACTAGGTGCGAGGACTGTTCCATTAGGTGGTCCCTTAAGGCTTATGCTGGGCGCCCTGCTGGGGGCAGTGTAGTTTATCACAAGCTGTGGAGGGAGGCCAGCTTCTCTCGTGGAGAACATGCTGGCTCCATCGCCCTGCAGCTCCTCTCCTTTGAACGATAGAGCGAACCCATAGTTGGGGTGGCTCCCATTGACCAGGGCCTGTACCAGCCCAGTCACGTCTATGGTCAGCCAGCTGCCCGGGTTCAGCCCGGTTACGTTGAACTTTACGTAGGGAGGCTGGAGATTGTAGGGAGGAACCAGCGTGTTGTTAGGATCGTTGTACCTTCTCGCGCCCGTCTCGCGCCAGTCTTGCTCTGCCAAATAGACCCTGTACACGTCATCCTGGTCATTCGTATGCTGGGCTCCCTGATAGTGGAGCTTCAAAATGGCGTGGTTAATGGTGGCCCCTGGTGGTATGCCTGTTAGGTTAAAGTATATGAGTGACTCGTAGTAGTGGCGGTTGCTAATGTACCCCGATACGTACCACCAGTACCCCACCACCATGGTTCCGCTGGTTCCATAGAACCAGGTTTCCTTGTAACCCCACCTGGGATAGTACCTGTCCTTGTAGGCGTCCCTGGTGGCATTGAGGGTCAACAGCCGCGTTACGTTAATACCACTATCGCTTGACGCGTTATCGGAAGCCTCCGATGCGCCCGCCTCTAGCATGATGCCAGAATAGGGTGCCCAGAGAACCAATACCAACAATACCGCTGCTAGGCGGGTTGCCATTAAAAGGTGTTCAGGTTCTGGGTAGGTGCAGGGCCTCATTCTTTCACCCTGCGTTACCTATTGGCCCGGCTCGAGAAGCAGCGTGCTTTAGGGGAGGAACGCCCTTGGGGCGTGGGAAAATAGAAGTCGTCCCAGGGGGCCGTGTCCCCCTTGCACGCCGCGGAGCCTATTAACACTTGTTCACTTTTCATATATACAATATATTTTTTAAATATATTTTCATTACGAAAATTTTCACTTAAACAAACAAAAACACCCCAAACATTTAACACAGCTACAGAGAGAAGGGGTAAACACCCGCAAGACAAGGCAACGCATGACAATACTCTCCCAATGCCTTCTAAACTGATATAATCCCTACAGACTTCCTAATCCATCACCAAGGTGTAACAGCTTGGCCAGCGAAGGCCTGGAACGCTCAGTAGCCGGAGGCTCGTGGCTCTTCCTCTCAAACATAATAAACTCGCTCTTCGGCCTCGCCTTTTGGCTGGTTATAGTGAGGCTGGTGGGCGCCGATGCCGTGGGCATAGCGGGAGCCGTGGTCAGCGCGGGGGGCGTGGCCAGCATACTCGCCTCGGCAGGGCTAGGCGTAGCTATAGCTAGGGAGGTAGCCGCACATAGCGGGGAGGCTGTTGGGCTCTCCCTAATGGTCGGCCTGATGCTAGGCGGGATAGGCCTACTACTCGGCCTGCTTCTTGGGGGTGGGCTAGAGTTCGGGGTCTCCAGCCTCTGGAGCGGGGCTTTCGCTCTCCTGTCAGTGCTCTCCCAGACCCTGCTGGGCGTGCTTATGGGCCTGGAGCGCTTCCGCGCACTGTTCCTTATAGGGTTTATAGGCAACCTAGCCAGGCTGCTCCTCGGCATCGGATTGGCCGTCATGGGCCTGGGGGTCCTGGCACCAATATTCGGTTACCTGACCCTCCCCCTTGTGGGAGCCATTCTTGGCCTAGCCATTGTCTCTGGTAGCTTAAAGACACTCAAAATAAACCAAGGGAAGATAGGCTCCTTCCTAAGTCTCGTCGCCTCCAACTACCCCTTCGTTCTGGGTGGGCAGATTCTCTACATGCTGGGAGTGTATGCCTTCGCCCTTGTCTCGGGCGAAGCCCTCGCAACAGGAGTCCTTTACATAAGCATGACAATCACAATGGCCCTAGCAGCCGTGCCCGGCTCCCTTCTAAGCGCGAGCCTACCAATTGCTACCCGAAGAGATGAGGATCCTTTCATAGACCTGTTAAAACTGGGTCTCTCAATCCTTGCACCCCTATCAGCTGGAATATTGGTCGCACCTGACTATGTGTTAGGGCTTCTAAACCCTGACTTAGTGGGTGGGGGCCTAGTATTGTCAATACTTGTTATCTCTCTACCGCCTTTTACTATACTCACAGCAGTCATCATGAGGCTAAATAAAATCAAATCGCAAAAACAACTTGTATTCTTGGGCTTAGCCAGTATGCTGTCTATGCTGGTGCTAGTAGTGCCCCTTGCGGAGGCTTTGGGAGCTATTGGTGCGGCTCTTGCTTTCCTGGTGGCTAACATTGTACCGTTGCCTCTAGCATCCAGGCACATGGGTGGAGCTCTCATCATTCTCGCTAAAACCTGGGTTGTGCTAGCAGCTTCTTCACTAATACTAGGGTGGCTCCCCCTGAAGTACGTGGGGATTCCTTGGCCTTTGGCTTCGGCTTTGGCTGTCGTGGGAGGCCTTGTTCTTGTGCACCTCGCCAACCTTGCCCGGATAGGTGAACTGTTACAGGCCCTGAAGGTCGCTGTCCACGAGATATCAGGTCATCACATTTAAGGTTCCCTCATCCCAGGTTACTTTATTCTATCCATATTCTCTTTATGCCGGCTTTGTCGAAGTGCTTGTCCTCGCTAGCTATGGCATCCAGGTTGTTAATAATAGTCGTCGCAGCGTGGAGGGCGTCTGAAGGAGGGAGCCCGTGTCTGACGATGAACCTTCTGGCCTCCATGTACTCTCTTAGACCCAGTGTAAGGATGTCAACGTAGGGGAGAATAGCCCTCTCGATAAACTCTAGTGTTTCACTGTAGGGGATGCTGTATTTCTTCTTTGATGATGTACAGGAGTTCGTCGAGGACCAGCACATTAGTATAGATATGATGCTTTTCAAGAAGCTCTAGCCAGAAGTCTTCAACTAGACTTGCCTCGCTTTCGGGGAGAAGTACGTTTAAGTAGATAAAAAGATTAAAAAGATTCGCGTCAACAAAGATTCTCAATCCTCAAACTCCTCCTCCAGGTCAACATCTGCCAGCTCTCCTAACCGTACAGGTCTTGCCCCCCTCTTCGCCCTCCTCTCCCTAATCCACTCTATTACCTCAACAGGTGGGGGTACACCCCTAATTTTCAAACCATCCTCCTCCGGCTCAATCAACGCGTAATGCCCTTCCTTTATGTGATAGGCTTCTCTAAGCATCTTTGGTATAACAAGCTGGCCCTTTGGACCGACTTTAATCCTGAGTTTAACCAACGTTCACACCAGTAAAACTGATGGTAAAACCTATGATTTAAGGGTTACCCGAGCACGCCATACATCATTCAGAACAAAAAGAAGTAATCCTGCACCATGCA
>JALTXS010000013.1 GCA_027048265.1 Desulfurococcales archaeon | reverse complement strand
GCCCATGTCATAGAGGCCCGTGTCCCCTAAGCCCTTCCCCACCTCCAGAAGCCTGCTTCCCTCGGCCCTCACTTTGCTTGCCTCGGCCACATCTATGAGCCCACTGTATCTGGACGCGGCCAGAACCGCGTGCCCCCAACTCCCCCTTTCCGCGAGCTCCACCAGAGCCTGTGTGGGGGCCAGGGTGTCGCAGCAGGCTACTAGGGCCCTGGCCCCGGGGGACAGGCTTCGTAGGGCCAGGTAGAGGCTGTGGGCCGAGCCCCGTTCGGGCTCGGGGTTGCCCAGCACCCGTGCGTTTACATTGTATTTACCCAGGGTCTCCTCCGCTTGGCGGGTCTTGTCGTATCTCACCACTATGGTGACGTCATCAGCCCCTGCTTTGAGTAGCTGTAAGGTGCTTATGACTACCGTGGGGTGCCCCGCTACTAGTGGGGCGAGACATTTGGGCGTGCCACGGGTTATGCTCTGGAGACGGGTTCCCGAGCCTGAAGCGAGCACTACTCCGTGGAGACGCATGGTCTTCTCCCCCTCCCGTAAACTCCTACAGTAGCAGTAGCCCCAGATGCTAAGGTATGTTACTTAGAGTGTTCTGGGCCCTCCAAGCCAGAGGCGCTAGCTCCTCGTGGGGAATCGTGCCCCGGGGGCTCATGTTGAGGGCTATGGGGGTTATGCAGATGTTCTTCTCCTCGTGCACCACGTAGACGTCGGTGTCCCTCTCCGCGGGGAAGGGCTTGCCATAGAGCCAGTAGTAGGGGGCGCCCCTGGGGTCTTCCCTCTTCTCCACGTACTCCATGTAGCGGAGACGGGCGGGTGGCGTTATCTTGACCCGTGTCTCGCTCGTGAGCCTGCTGGGGAAGTTCACGTTGAGGAGGTCCACGCCCCGTGGGAGTCCCTCATCCAGGACCTTCTTGGCTATGGCTCGTGCAACCAGGATTATGCGCTCCGCGTAGTCCCTGTCCTCCGCCAGCCTCTCAGGTCCCTCCACGTCGGCTGAGAAGGCGATGCTGGGTATGCCTAGGAGGCTCGCCTGGAGCGCGGCGCCCACGGTGCCGGAGGATAGTATGACCTGCAGGCTCGTGTTGTCCCCTATGTTGACCCCCGAGACAACCAGGCTGGGGCTCCGAACCAGCTCGTTGACAGCAACGTGTATTATATCGCTGGGCGTCCCGTTAATCGCGTGTATCTCGAATCCCCACAGGTTCATCCGGGTTATGCGAAGGGGCTTGTGTAGCGTGATGCCCAGGCCACTGCTGCTCTTCGGAGTCTCAGGTGCGAGAGCAATGGCCTTTCCGAGGGGCTTCACAGCCTCATAGAGGAGACGCAGACCCGGGCTGTAGACCCCGTCATCGTTGGTTACTATAATCCACCGCTGCTCCTCTACCGTGTCATTCCTAGCTCCCATCTCGACCACGGGTCAAGATAAGGGGGTGTAGGGGTTATTTTCCATGCCTACCTCCATTAATTCTCTCCGACCACGTACTCCGCCAGCCTCACCGTCTCCCCACGCTCGTCACTGGTTCTTGCAGTGAAGACTATCCTGAACACGCTGCCCTGCTCCTTCCCAAAGCTGGATAGGTTTACCTTAACCCTCAAGGCTCCCTCTCCCAGCGCCTCCCACGTGGCCTCAAGGCGGCCCGCCTCGCCCCACTCCAAGGGAGAGGGGCAGGGGTAGCTGGGCGCCCGAACAGGGGTCTCTACCAGTAGCTCCCCTGGTGATAGGCCCTTATTGAGTCGAAGTTCTGCCGTGAGGAGGCCCTCCTCCAACGTGGGGGGCTTTATCCACTCCAGCCCTCTCCTCTCAAACAATACAACGAGGGCCATCCCCTCCTCCCTCCAAGCAACCCCCACGTCAACCGCGTTCACAGTGGGGTCGCCCAGGGCCTCCCTGAACCGGGGATCCAGGAGAAGGTCCCGGACGAGCTCCCGAGCCTTCTCCACCACCCCCCTTTCATCCAGGGGCACGGGTATCCCTGCAAGCGTGCTCCTGTGGGAGAGGGCGAATATGATGGGAGCATAGACTCCGCCCGAGCGCGTGTAGAGGAGCTCAAGGGGCCTGCCCTGGGGGTCGCAGTAGCCCTCATAGCCCCTATCCACCATGTCCCTCGCCATACGCGCCGCGGGCGTCCCATCGCCTATCGTGGTCTCGAGGGGAGGTCGGGCCATCTTCTCCCTCTCGCCAAGTACAAGACGAGCCACGGCTTCTGCGGCCTCCGGGCTCACGCGGGCCTCCTCTCCTACACCGTGGTCACCCGCCTCCCCGCCCAGTAGGCCCTGTAGGCCGGGTAGGGACATGCCCGCTTTGGGAAGGAAGACGGCCCCTGCGAGTAACAGGAGGAGGATCGCGACTAGGGCAGCCCACCTAACCACCCGTCCCCCCATGGTTGCACGGGGTCTCCTCTCAGCCCCAATGTCGCGTCCCCGACCCCTCTTCTCAATCGTGGGGAGGAGTAGCTCGAGGTAGGGCTTGAGGCGGGTGAACTCCCTCTTCTCCACAAGCCTCGCCACCTGGTGGGATTTGCCCTCGAGGCCCCTGAGGAGGGAGGCGGCGCGCCTGGTGGAGAACGCTTCCCACAGGACCCTCCTAGCCTTGCTGGGGTCTCGGCAGTGTTCCTCCACCTCGGCGACGAGCCAGGTGAGCCTCTGGAGGTATTCTCGGGGGGTCGTGGGCCCCGGCCTGCCCCGGGCCAGGGGGGCCATGTACTGGGCCATTCTCTCAACGACCCACGCTGTGTACCTGGGGGAACCGCAGTCGGGGAGGCTCTGCCGCGCGGGCCTCCTGGCAGAGGCATTCTTCTTGGCCTGCAGAACCTCCCTTAGGGGTATGCCCCTCCGGGGAAGGATCACATGGTCTGGTGAAGGCGGCGTAGAGTGAGCTCGAAGCAACCTCAGCAGGGTGTGCAGGTACGGCTCCAGAGGGGCTAGCTCAGGCGTGGACTCCACCATTCTTCGGAGAACCCTAGGGTCAATTGCCTGGAGGGGGAGGAGGCGGTGGATGACCTCGCCTCGTGCCAAGATTGATAGGAAGAGGCTGGCCGCCTCCTTCCCACACTCATCCTCAAGTCTACGGAGGAACCGGGAGAGCCTTAGCAACAGCTCCCGCTGAGTAGAGGCATTCTCTAGGTTCTGAGACAGTGTTCTTGAGTAGTCGTCTAATCCGCCTTTACAAAAACCTTCAAGTTCCTTCTTCTCACTTGGGTTGGTGGACACTACTTTTCTGCCTCCTACTATACTTTCTCTATATATTGTGCACAAGGTCATTATGGTAGCAGAATGTCTATATGTACTGTTCCTAGTAAATACAACTTACTTATATGGAGAACTTTTAGTAGGTTTGCTATGGAGCAAAGTTTTTTATCTAAGACTTTTTACCTTAGCTTCCTGTAGAGACTAACACAGTATTTATTTTATTAAATAAAGAAAAGAAGCTGATTTATAGATTTGAACACAATCTAAGTTTTAGCAATATTCCCGTTTGTTTCAGTAGAATGAATGTAGAAAATAAATAAAGATAAAGAAACATCAAAACACTATACCCTTATGATTTTTTATAAAGAAATTATTAAGCCATAATAGGAGCAACAACCGGTGATGAGGTATTGTGTGCAACAGTCAATGCTCTGGAGTGAAAAAAATCAAAGCTGTCCTTCCTTACAAGCTCCCAGGTAGACGGGTCGATCATGTTAGTGTATCACTCAAGTTAAACCGCATGACTGTTTTATTAGGCCCTAATGCATCGGGTAAAACCATAGCACTTGAAAGTATTGGATATTTAGTTTCAAGTATACTGCCTTCTAAGGAAAGTGTGCTAGGATTGTCACTTACCAAGACTCTACGTCCTACAAGAGTTATCCCAAACGTAGTAGCAGGATTTGCTGAGCTAAATACGATGACTATAACTATATTGTACGCAAAATTAAGGGATGTTTTAACGTTCAAAGCAGAAAAAGACGTTTTTGAAATAATAGTAAAAGATGCAGTGGGGGTGGAGAAAAGTTCACTGCTGTTACAGGAGCTGGAAAAGGATTTCAATCGCAAGGAAGTAGTATTGTTTCTTGATACCATATCTCATACGAAAAGACGGGAACCTGTTATAGAAAACGAAACTATTTACGGAAAGTTTACAGATCTTATCGAAAGTCTTGTTGGTGACAACTTTGAAATTTCGGCAATTGGTCTGGGTCCAAATGAGTATAGTACTGAGGATACTTCTCGTGAGGAATTGATTAGAAAAGTGTTGCGGCGCCTTTTATGCTCACGTCGGTGCGTTAGTGCTAGTATCTTATACTATGTATATAATGGGGATTCCTGTTTGAATAGAGCCCTGGTTTTAAACGATAGCAGGGTTACGGTGCTCGTAAGAAAAAAGGGTCACCATCCAGAGGGGCTTCCAAGACTATCTGTATTTCATCCCAGCTTCATATATTGGCGTGGACTTTTTGAAAATCTGTACAAAATATATGTCAAAGAGGGCTTCGAAAATGAAGAAGAGTCACTAGCATTACTAAGAGAGTATATTAGTTGGGTAAAGGGTTATGAGCTTATTGGAAAGGTGCTCCATCTAAGAAGCAAGGATGGAAAAAGGATACCTGTATATGAACTTAGTGACGGTCAACGTGTTGCCGTATTCTTAAGCTTGCTCTATGCAATATCAAGACCTCCTGTTTTGTTTTTGCTTGATACTCCAGAGGCCTTTGTTCATCCCGATGGGTTGCCGCTCGTTGCTGAACTTATTGCTAGATATATTGCTAATGGAAACCAAGTTGTGGTAGCAACTCAAAGCATTGAGTTTCTCGAGGAACTTCTAAATAAAGCTAAGCAATACAGCACTTTAAGCGATACAATAGTACATAGGATGGAAATAGGGGGTCAGGGGAAAGCTTATCCGAAGGCCACTTGGGATGGCGAAACAGCTCTTGGGAGCATTGATGAACTCGGTGCTGATTTAAGGAGATAGACAGTGACAAGGGGGGGTTGGGTTGAGCGATATAGTGGATAAACTTATTGTAATACTGGTACCAGGGAGAGACGACAGGGCTTTTTATAAGAGATTTATTATGCACGTTGCCAACTCGCTGAACTTAGAGTTTAGTGATTTAGATCGCAGTGGTCATGAATCAGAAAAGAGTGCTGTTTTAAACAAAATTGTTAAGGGATGGGATAAGCGGAAGGGAACCCAACTACTAGATCTAAGACGCTCCTCTTCAGTTAAACTATATTCTTCTTTATATAAGAGCCATGCTATGGGGTATGTTACCATCATTCCAACTGAAGGTAATGTGAGCCGCGCAGGAGCTATATTACTTAAATATCAGGCTTCACTTTCCAACCCGAGTATAGATCTTCTTGTTTTGATTGATGATGCAGAAGAAATGACTTTTAACGCAAGGCTACAATCATTCTACAATTCGTTAACATATACCTCTTCTATAGATGTGGATGCTCTTATAAGCAGAGGTTCATATCATTATTTGTATAAACTTAGGAGGCCAAGGAATATTATTCTACTTCTTATTGTACAGGGTTTGGAGCAATTCACTATAGTACCAAAGCATGCCATAGAGGATTTCATATTTTACCTCTATCATGAAAATACTGGTAAAATCAAAGAGGCTTTAAGCAAATGTCCCCGGACGCTAAGAATTGATACAATGGATAGATATGCCCATAAGAAACTTGCTCTACTAATAGCTTTAGAACAATGCTATACTAGAATTGAAGAACTATTAGCAAGAGACATTGATAATGGAAGACTATTAAAATTACAACATGAACATGATGGTCTCCGGACCCTAACCATAACCTTAAAACAACTTCTAAACACACAAACTTGAAATACTTTGTTATATAAATTTAAATTTAAAAATAAATAAACAATAACATTCATCAATTTGATAATAGCACATTTCCATTCATTACTTCCAAGTACAGGTCCATCACTGAACCCAACTAAAAAACATAGCTAGAAATGCTTGAAATTACACCAGTTCGCCCTCCTTGACAAGTTTTTCCTTTTCCCGTTTATTTTTTTCCTTATACTATCCTCTAATTCCTAGATTCTTAAAAAAACCCTAAATTTTCACCATTCTGGCTTTTTTTTGGCCAGACTATCATTCCTTTATCCTACGAAGAAACCAAAGGGTCATATGAATAGAGGTACTGTACCCGGGCTATTTCTTGGCCAGGAGGCTCACGGGTAGCAGGCCTAGTAAGGTGGAGCCGTCGTCGCCCAGGGCTGCTATGAGCCATATGGGGAGCACGCCAGCGAGTCCCAGGGCCATGACGCCGAGCTTGAGGGCGGCGGCGCTTCCTATGCCCAGCTTAAGTACCCTCTCCCTGAGTCCCCCGGTTTCCAGGAGGTCGGCGAGGCGCGAGAGCTCCCCGCTTACAATGACAGCATCGGCCACCTCGGCCACGAGGGCGTACCTGCCCATGGCGACCCCGAGGTCCGCCTCGGCGAGGGCGGGGGCGTCGTTAATGCCGTCGCCCACCATGGCCACCTTGATGCCCTTGGACTGGAGCTCCTTGACCACCCTCCGCTTGTCCTCGGGCCTGACCTCGGCCAGGTACTCTTCTATGCCCAGGCTCCTCGCGACCTTCTCGACCTTCTCCCTCTTGTCCCCGCTCACCAGCATCACCCTGAGGCCCCTCGCCCGGAGGGCTTCGATAGCCTCCCGGGCATCTTCTCGGGGCACGTCCTCCACCACGAAGGCCCCCACCAGCC
>JALTXS010000012.1 GCA_027048265.1 Desulfurococcales archaeon | reverse complement strand
TATTCGCCAGCGGCAATCTAACCCTAGACCTGCTCCACAACTTCTTCCTAGAAGTAGGAGCAAGAATGGCCAAAATAAGAGTCTACGAGATGACAGACCATCCTGTCGCCAGAGAGATGATTGGCTATCTCTTAGTGCGCGGAGGCGTCCACGCCCTGGCATATGGAAAAGCCCTAGAAGCACTCACAGGAGTAGAGGTATGGCGCATGCTGCCAATACCCAAGATAGAGGACAGCAAGTTCCCCGAGGCTGCCAAGTATATGAAAATGGGCACACACCGCAAGCTGTACCGCTTCAGCCTGGAACACTATAAGGATGTAGAACGCATATGGAGAGGCAGCCACCCCGCGGATGGACAGCCATTGGAAGTAGTTCAAGGACCACCAGAGGGGGGCGACTACCCCGAGCTCCCCGAGGTTCCCGAGGAGTTTGCACCTGGTCTATATCGTGACGACTTCGAAAGGGTGGCTCGAAAGCTTGGGATAGACCTGTAGTTTTCTCGAACACTGTTCTGTAGTGTAAATAGTTCTCTTTTTTCCTTCTCCCTTGTGATTCTCCGGTTTCCTTCGTTTTCTTTTGAAAGTCTTGTTCGTTTGGGGGGTTTCCCGTGGGATATTATTAGTTTGTACTCACTTGTTTCATATAAGAAAAACTTTTTAGATATGCCTAAAAATTTCTGCTTGATGAAAAATGAACGCCTTTGCAGCTAGAGCGCTGAGGCTGCTTGCGCTGGGGCCCGCGATCATTGTTAGCGTGGCGTATATAGACCCGGGGAACTTTGGCTCCAACATTGCGGCGGGTTCTAACTTTGGGCTCCGTCTTCTCTGGGTGGTGTGGATATCGGGCCTAATGGCCATTCTCTTCCAGTACCTCTCAGGGAAGCTGGGGCTCAGGGGCATGACTGTCCCAGACTACGTGTTCAACAGGCTCTCTGGTATGAGATTCTCCCGCCTCCTCAGGGCCCTTTACTTTGCCTCCATGTTCATAATGGTGCTCGCCACGGACATGGCAGAGTTCCTGGGCATAGCCCTGGGGTTCCACCTCCTCCTGGGCATCCCCCTGGCTATAGCGGTCTGGATATCCGTGGTGGATGTTCTCATACTCATGCTCTTTGCCAACACAATGTCAAAGCTTGAGAAGCTCATCGCCCTCCTCGTGGCCGTGGTGGGGCTGAGCTATGTGTACGAGCTCTACATAGTCCAGGTGGACGTGGGGGAGGTTCTGGAGAACTCCCTCCGCGTCAATCTAGGGAGCAGGGCTGAGGCCCTAGTAGCCACGAGTATTATTGGGGCCACGGTCATGCCCCACGCGGTCCTCCTACACTCATACCTCACTCGGGAGAAGTGGGGCGTGCCCAGGGCCGAGAGACTCGTACAGGTGCTCCGCAAGCACCTTGCAGAGACGGTTGTGTTCCTCCTCGTGGCCAGCCTGATTAACGCGAGCCTCCAGATAATGAGCTACTATGCCTTCTACCGCAACGGGTTCGTGGGCATAGAGTCCATGGAGGTCGCCTACCAGACCCTAGCCCCCCTCTACGGGAGCCTCGCGAGCATCGTCTTCGGCGTCGCGATAATGGCTTCGGGCATATCCTCCTCGATGGTCAGCGTCATGTCTGGGGTGAGCCTCATAGAAAGCTACCTGGGCAAGAGGCTTGCGGAGTGGAAGGTCCGCCTCATTGCAAGGCTGGTCAACATGGTCCCCCTCGCGATTGCCATACACCTGGGCATGGGGACCCTGGACATACTCGTCTACAGCCAAGCCGTGCTGAGCATGACCCTCCCCCTCGTCCTCGTGCCCCTAACCCTAATAACGAGGAGCGAGCAATACATGGGCCCCCTGCGAAACAAAAGGGCAACCACAGCGCTCGCGGTTGCGAGCACCCTTCTCATAGTCGCGGTAAACGCCAGCCTCCCCCTCCTCGAGTAGGAGCGAACACTATGGGTCACCCTTATTTACACTAGCCCTCCAAGAATTGGCTGGGGAACTGGATTGCCCACGAGGGACACGAGCAGGATAGAACTCCTCCGCAGAGCCCACCGGGGGCGGAGGAGTCTCACCACCGTCTCGGAGGAGGACTACATAGAGGCCATTTACGAGATAGAACGAGCCTACGGCTACGCCCGCCTCACCGACGTTTCACGCGTACTCGGCCTCAGGCCCTCCACCGTCCTCAGCATGGTGAAGAGGCTCGAGGACAAGGGCCTTGTAGAGTACATGCGCTACAGGGGCGTGAGGCTCACTCCCCAGGGCAGGGAGAGGGCCCAGCGCATCGCGGAGTCCCACGAGTTCATCCGGAAGTTCCTAATAGCCCTGGGGGTGGACGAGGAGAGGGCCAACATCGAGGCAGAGCTTATCGAGCACTTCCTGAGCCCCGAGACCATTGAGAGGCTTAGGCACTTCTACGACTCCTGCCGGGGCGAGTAGGCCCCATTCTCTACCCCCTCCGCTGCCCGAGGGCTCTTCTTCTAGGCCGTTAGATGGCCTGCCTCCTTCCCTGCCTCCTGGTGATGTAAAGTTTTATTAACATGTGTAAAGTTAACTTTACATTGGTGAGCAATGTGAAACGGCTCCTCCCCTACGCCATACTGCTCACCAGCGTAGCAGCAGGCGTGGCCATCTTCAACGCCCACCCCACCCCCACCACCTTCGCAATAGCTGCGGCCATAATCATAGGAGGACACATTGCCTCGGTCCTCGCACGATCCCGGATAGAGGGAGCCCCCTGGGATGAGAGGCTTGAGCAGATAAGCCAGAAGGCCAAGGCCCAGGCCTTCGACACGCTCCTCACACTAACCGGAGCCTACCTCATCCTATCACTCATACTAAAATGGACCGGGCACACCCCACCCCACGAGAGACTAGACCCCGGCCAGCTCCTAGGACTCTATGTCGCCCTAGCCCTGGTCCTCTACGCCCTCTCCTACGCCCTGAACGCCCGCCGCTCCGGCGGGCTCTAGCCCCGGGGAGGGTGCCCGCAGATGACCCCCAAGCAGCTGGTCCCCGAGGAGTGTATTGAGGTTAGGCTCCGCCCGCTCCGGGAGGCCTCGGGCCTCAGCCAGGAGGAGCTTGCCCGGAGAGTAGGGGTTTCACGCCAGACTATAATAGCTATAGAGAGGGGCAAGTACCTGCCCAGCCTACCCCTAGCTCTCCTGCTCGCCCGGGTCTTCAGCGTTCGCGTGGAGGAGCTGTTCAGGCTGAGAGAAGAATGTCTCCCAAGAGGTTGAATAACATGGAAAGAGGAGAGAGGAGCCCCCTGGGAGAGGTAGCCCGGTTTTACATCTTGGCACTCCTGCTGAGCTGGCCTCCCATGACCCTCGGGGGAGTGAGGGCTAGGGCGGGGGAGGACGCCTGGCTCCCCAACGCCGCCGCGATGGTGGCGGTGGGCGTAGCCTACCTTCTCTACACTCGGCTCCTGGGGCGGCCGGACCCTGGGGGACCCCTGATGGCGGACTGGAGGGCCCTTGTTGCGGGTGTCGCTGTTCCCCTAATGCTCTTCCTCTATGCTTCCCTTGAACACGGCATGTTGGGCCCCGCTCTTATCTCCTGGGGTCTAATAATGGTGGCTTTGGACTCGGTGCCCGCGCTCTGCGAGGAACTGGCGTGGAGGAGGTACACTACGGGTCTACTCTTTAAACAATGGGGTCCTGGAGTAAAGAGTTTCCTTGCCTCGGGGCTCCTGTGGGGCGTTTGGCACTCTCCTTTGCTACTTGCAACCGGTGGCCTCCTGGGACTGTTTGTGGGCATCCTATTAGGGGGCCTTCACGGGGTGTGGATCGCCTTTCTCTACAAGTGGGGAGGCCTAGCCACCTCCACCGCTTACCATGCACTCTTTGTGGGACTACGCGACACAATTACAGCCACCACAGGCGATCCTGGGGCTGCGGGTGTTTTCGCCCTGCCCAGCCTGCTTGGGCTCGGGGTCTTACTGGGACTCGTGGTCTCCAGGCGCCATTAGCAGTGTGTAGTGTATTATTAAGTCATTATAGGCAACCCTGGGGCATGTTTACGGGTTAGCAAACATCCCCTGTCCCTATAACCATGTTATTAACACCATGCCGTTCCATATTAGTTGTTTAAGAGAGGTCGTATAGCTCTGTATAATGACGGTCCACGACAATTAGTAGACCTCGCTTGAGTTCAACTTTGTCTGCCAAAGAGGCTATCCTCTTGGCCAAACCCGGTATCCCGCTTGGAGACGGCTGGTATGCTATATAAACAACCCCGAACCTAGCCAGTTTCAAGAGTCTCGGTGCTATGAAGTCGGAGCCTCTTGTGAGTATTGTTCTTTTAAGCCAGTTTGCCAGGCTGACAAGTTCTCTGTCACTCGCACCCCTTACTCCCCAATCCTGAACACGCTAGATGTTAACACCATGTTGCTTCAACAGGCTCGCGGGCTTCTTGGGGATGTTCTCGTCAGCCAATAGTTTCAGCAACAACGACTACCCTTTTCAACGCCCTCGACGCAAACCTTAGTGCCTCATAGACAGCCCCAAGAGGTATATCGAGCTCCTCGGCAACCTCCTCGGGCTTCCAGCCAGCAGCGAGCATATCCAGTATGTCGTCCACAGTCACCCTAGTTCCCTTTACCGTGGGTCTACCCCCACGCCTCCCAGGAACCGCCTCAAGCCACTCGTATCCCGGCAACAATACCATGGGGGACCACCAGAAATTGTCATAACACTCTATCATCGCCCTTGTTCTTAAAACTGTGTTCCCTGCCACCCAGTCCCCAGCTACTGTTTGAATATTGTGATCAGCAGCTTACCCAGGGGGATCTTTTCTACGGTTCGTCGTTTACTATGGGGGATTTCTTTATATCCCTCATACGCCCTACGACCTGTTCTTAATCTTACATGAATTGCTCAGTTCATTGTCGGTAGGCTTCGCGTGTATAAGTGGTGCTTGATCGGCATTGGGGTTTTCACTTGTTTTTGGGTAAGTATCCTTAAATTGGTAAGATTTTCCTACATAAGGCCGGGTGGGATAGAGTGAGCAGAAGAGAGGCCCCCCAAGCCAGTGCCCCTTATACTGGGGGAAAGCTGGGCCCCGGCTCAGCCCTGGCACTAGGCGTTGGGGGGATGATCGGGGTCGCGCTCTTCGCCTTCCCCTCCACCACCGCCCAACTAGCGGGCGACTACAACTACCTCGCCTGGGGCCTAGCGGGGCTCCTCATGGTCCTAGTGGGACTGGTTTACAGCGAGCTCGCCACCCGCTTCCCCCTCTCAGGGGGACCTGTAAGGTACCCCTACCTCGTCCTAGAAGCCTTGGGTAGGAGGGGGCTGGGCGAGTTCCTCAGCTACCTGGAGGGAGTGGGCTTCGCCCTAGGATGGACCATAGCAGTTGTCGTGAGCGCCATAGTGCTCCCCCAGTACCTCTCCTACCTTATACCGCAGGCCGCCTTCATTCCCACAGGAGCCGCTCTCCTGAGCATTGCCGTGGTGGTGGGACTCAACGCCCTGGGTCTAAGGCCAGCGGGTAGGACCAACCTGGCCCTAACTCTTGCCCTCGCCCTTGTTCTGATAGGAGTCTCCACCCAGATGCTAGCCCAAGGCGACCGGGCCCCCGTCCAGAGCGGCCTCCCCCAGGGACCCACGGGCTTCCTGGCGGCCACCGCTATCGCCATGGGAGCCTACGGGGCCTGGGTGGGCATAACCGCGGTTGCGGGGGAAGTGAGGAACCCCCGCGCCACCGTACCACGAACCGTGGTGACGAGCATAGTCATAGTTGCCCTGTTCTACACCTTCACCGTCTACGCCCTCCAGCATGTCGCCTCTCCCCATGAGCTTTCAAGCCCCGAGGCAATGTGGGCGCCCCTCGCCTACGGGGCCTCCAAGCTGGGCCCCGGGGTTGCCCGCCTTATGGCGCTGGCGGCAGTCCTAGCGATACTAACCACCATGATAGTGGGCGTCGCGAGCATAGCCCGGGGCATAAAGGCTCTGGCTGACCTGGGTCACCTTCCCCGGGTGTTCTCAAGAGAGTATCGGGGGGAGCCTCTCCCCGGCCTTCTCCTCACTCTCATAATAGCTGGGGGCCTCTCCACCCAGCCCCAGCTTTTTTGGAAGATGATTGTCGTGGGCCTACTGGTGGGGACCCTGGTCCCCTACTGGATAAACATCGGCGCCTACCTCCTCCTGGAGAACCCCAACGGTAATCCTCATGGGCCCCGAGCCTTTATGGCCCCGGGGGGGAGGGTGACGGGGATGCTCGCGTTCCTCGCCATAAGCGTGGCAGGGGTCAACCTGGGGCTGCAGGAGCTCCTGGCCTCCCTCGCGACCCTGGGGCTGCTTGTTCTCCTCTACGCGGCGCGGCTTCTTCTGAGGCGATAGCGGCTAGACCTGGGGGCGGACCCGTATTTACGGGTTGCCTGGGGGCCAGCCGGGTTACACGGGGGTATAATATTTATTAGAACGTGGCCCTGCGTTAAGGTGTAGGAGAGGGGTGGTTGTCTTGAACAAGGACCAGGCGGTTGGAGCCGGGCTTGTTATCGTGAGCATCCTCGTGATAGTCCTATACGCTTACGGGATCTTCTTCACCCGCTATGACATACTCCTCCTCAAACTCACAGGCCTCATAGCGGTCCTGGGCGTCTTCGGCATACTAGGATGGGTG
Organism: Desulfurococcales archaeon; assembly: GCA_027048265.1. Classification (GTDB taxonomy): domain Archaea; phylum Thermoproteota; class Thermoprotei_A; order Sulfolobales; family Fervidicoccaceae; genus JALTXS01. The sequence goes on along the minus strand of JALTXS010000012.1, from coordinate 148 downwards.
GGCTACACCCTCGCCACAACCCCCCCGCCCAAGCCCATTGAGGAGATAGAGAAGGAGCTCGAGGAGGAGCTGAAGCGCCTGGAGAAAGAGCTGGAGGAAGAAGAGAAGGGGGAGAAGAAGGAAGAGAAAGAAGCCACTGGTGAGAAGG
>JALTXS010000011.1 GCA_027048265.1 Desulfurococcales archaeon | reverse complement strand
CTCAGCACGACCTTATCGCCTCCAAAAATCTTTTCACAAGGCTCGGGTCCTTTACCCCGGGTCTCGACTCTACACCGCTACTCACATCAATCATGGAAACCCCCGTTGATAGGACCCTGCACACGTTCTCATGGTTTATGCCGCCAGCCGCTGCTGTTCTGTCGCTGCACGAGACCGCCCTTGATATGGCCTCCAGAGGGGTTCTAAGACCGTGAAGGCCCGGTATTCCGGGCATACCCTTCCTGGAGTCAACCAGTATGTACTCGTGGTTTTCTACCCAGTGGGAGAGCCTACACGGCTCGGGCTCCAGCCCCCGCCCGCCCCAAAGGCTCACCGGAGAGGGGGCGATTCCAACCTCCTTTGACAACTTTGCCAGCAGCTTGGCTTCCTCACCATCCTCTAGGACGCTGTGGTGTTGTAATATGGGGAATACCTCTAAGCTTCTCGCAAGCCCAATAGACTCCCTTACCACCATGCCGGTGACGACGAGAACCGGCTTTGAACGGCCCAGCGACCCGGCGAGCTCAGATGCCCTCTGTGGAGACAGTATCCTTGGAGACAGTCCCCGGGGACCAACTATGAAGCCCACGTAGTCAACCACGCCATCCAGCATCTCGACATCCTCCAAGCGTGTGACACCGCAGACCTTCACTCGGACCCTCTGCACTCCCGGGCCACCTCCAGCACTCTCTCGAGATGGGGCGCTACACTGCCCTCACCGAGGGCTTGGAGCGCTAATTCCACACCCTCTTCAGGCGTATCCGCCGCACCGTGAGCGTAAAGGGCGAAACCTGCGTTTGCGGCGATGAAGTCTACAACGGGTCTCCTACCTCGGCCTCTGGCCGCCTCCCTGAAGAGGGCGGCGCTCTCGCTGGGGCCGCTCACCATCACTTCGCTGAGAGAGTGCGGGGCGAGGCCCAGGTCTCCGGGTGTGTATCTGCCCCGGTGGACAATCTCTCCCCCTTCAACAACCACAATACTTGTCTCTCCAAACACGCTTACCTCATCCACACCAGGCTTGCCGTGGACCAAAACCAGTCTCCTAAAGCCAAGCGACGCACCTGCCTCCGCCATCACGTCCAACAACTCCCTCACAGCGACGCCCAAGAGCTGGTGCGGCGGCTCGAGAGGGTTCGAGAGAGGGCCTACCAGGTTGAAGACCGTTCGTATGCCCAGCCTTCTCCTTACAGGCATTACTCGGGCCATCAGTGGATGGTATCTGGGGGCGAAGAGAAATGTGAAGCCCGCCTTCGTTAGGCTGCACGCGGCTTCACTTGGGCCCAGGTCCAGGGGGTATCCCAGCGCCTCTAGGAAATCAGCACTACCACTCCTACTCGTAACGCTTCTGTTGCCATGTTTCGCCACAGGAGCACCGAGGCTAGAGGCTACGAGGGCGGCAGCTGTTGACGCGTTGAACGTTGCTTTGCCATCCCCACCTGTACCCGCCGTGTCAAGGAGATTCTCCACAGTGATGGGAGGCTTTACTGAGAGGGACCTTAGAGCTTTGGCAAAGCCCGCTATAACTTGGGGTGTCTCACTCCTGGCCCTTAACGCCACGAGTAGGGCTGCTGCCTCGAGCTCACCCAGCCTGCCCTCTAGCATGTCCAGCGCTATGCGGTGGGCGTCCTCCTCGCTCAGCCCTCCCTCCAGGGCCTTTTCGAGGATGACGCCAAACTTAGGGTGTTGTGCCTCAGCCAAGGCTCTCACCACCCGTGTTCCTTAGAATGACCTCGTATGACTCGAAATCCATGAGACCATGACCGCTAAGGTTGAAGACCACCACCGTATCCCCCCGGGACCTGCTAGCGATGTCTATAGCCGCCTTCACAGCGTGGGCGCTCTCTGGAGCAGGAACAATGCCCTCGCTTCGGGCGAAGAGCAACGCTGCCTTAAAGACCTCTTCCTGATTGTAGGCGATGGGCTCTATGAGTCCCAGGCTCCTCAGTAGGCTGAGGCTGGGCGCTGCGCCATGATACCTTAGCCCAGCGGCGTGTATAGCCGGGGGCACGTGGTTCCGCCCCAGGGTGTACATACGGGCCAAGGGTAGTACTAGGCCTGAGTCCAGGCCATCATACCTGTACTCGCCCCGGGTTAGCCTCGGTGACGCCGTGGATTCCGCTGCGATGAAGCGGGTTTTCTCGAATCCCTCCCCCCTGAGGCGAAGGCCTATAGCTGGATAGGCGAATCCTGCCATGTTGCTCCCACCTCCTACGCATGCCACCATGTAGTCGGGCTCCTCGGGGAGCTGGTCCAGCAACTCTTGGCCAATGACGGTCTGGTGTGTGATAACACTCTCGAGAACAGAGCCTGCCACATACCTTCTCCCATCACCAGAGAGCACGTGCTCCACGGCCTCGGTTATTGCTAGGCCCAAGCTACCGGGATGGCGGGTGTCCTTCTCAAGGGCCCTCCTCCCCGCCCGGGTGAGCTCGCTGGGGCTGGGTACCACTTGGGCACCAAGGCTCTCCATTAGAACACGGCGGGCCCTCTTCTTCTCGTAGCTAGAGCGGGTCATGAAGACTTTTGCCCTGACCCCCATTATGCTCGCTGCGGTAGCGACCGCAAGGCCCCATTGACCTGCTCCTGTCTCTGTCGCTACCTCCTCTGCTCCATCAAGACGCGCATAGTGTACCTGTGGTAGCGCCGTGTTTATTTTGTGGCTGCCCGTTGGGAGGGCTCCCTCGTACTTGTAGTATATCCTTACCCTGCCTTGCACGCCCAGGCGGCGTTCTAGGCTCTCTGCCCTTAGAAGGGGGGTGGGCCTCCCAATCCTGTGGTAGGATGCTACAACCTCGGGCGGGATGGGTATGTAGCGTGAAAGGTTGTACTCCTCGTCTATGAGCCTGCTTGGCAGTATCCTGGTCAGCAGGGCTATCCTGCTCCCACCGTCATCCAGGGGGTCCACTAAGGGTGGCAGGGGTCGGGGGAGGTCTGCGGAGATGTTGTACCATTTGAGGGGAATCGCCACAATAGGCACCAACCTCCTAGGCCATACTTGCTTCCTTTACCGCCTTCCTAAGCCTGCAGGCTAGCTCTCTCATCTCGCTTGGGCCCTCTTTTTCGAGCCTTTCCAGCAGGGCGGTCCCCACCACAACTCCGCTAGCACCTGCTCTCACCAGGCCTTGAGCGTCCTGGGGTCTCTTTACAGCGAAACCTGCTAGGAGATAGGCTTCCCCGACAAGCTTTCTGGCCAGGGCCAGGTTCCTGGCAACGCCTATCGGTAACTCTACACCCGTCGTGGGTTGGAGGCCCATGTATATGAACAGGGGATCCCGTCGAGAAAGTTCGGCGAGCAGGCGGTGGGGGAACCGGCTGGAGGCGAAGAAGCAGGGCTTCATACCCGCTTCCCGGCTTCCTTCGATGTAGTCCTGCATATGGTCGTAGTGGTCGAAGAGCAGGTCGGGGAACAGTACGCATCCAGCCCCAAGGTTACCGGCAGCCTCCAGCAGGCTTGTGACTCTTTGCCTGTGGTCGCTGTAGTAGGTCATCAACACGTAGGGAACGCTAGAGTTCCTTAGGATTCTAGCAGCTGTTTCCAGGAAAGAAAGGAGCCTACCACCAGCCTCAGCTTCTCCTAGAGCTTCCAGTGCCCCTATGTGGGCTTTCCTTATTGTAGGTCCATCATACTTCGGTTTCTGAGAGGGCAATCCTATCTCGAAGAAATCCGTGCAGGGCACAAGTGCTTCAAGGACCTCTAGGAACCTCGTGGGAGAGGGGTAGGCGAGGGGAATATAGGCTGAGAAACCCGGTTCCTCTAGGCCCATTGGCGGGTCATCACACTCACCGAGGTGGCATAACCTCTGGTATAGGGTTAATTAACTTTTTCCAAAAACAGCCAAGGATGCTTCCCTCTCCATGCGTGTTGTTATTTTTATAATGTCTCCACGCACATGGAAAACCAGAGACCCCCCGGGGACACGCTATGCCCAAGACAATTCCAGGCCAGTGGCTTGTCATAATAGCTGTTCTCACCATAACAGCCCCTGTCACTCTCGCCATAGGCGAGGATGGCTACTGGAGTATCCACGTAACCCCCGGGGGAGTCCTGGTTAACACCACCCTAGAGCTCGGGGAGGGACTTAACAGGGTTAGCCTACCCGCCCCCCCTCTCCTCGAGACAATTGTTGTCACCCTTAATGGGACCCTCCTACCAGCGATTTATGATGATGAGGCCGGTGTGCTCTATGTCGCTTCCCCCCTCCAGGCCAACGCGAGCCTGAGCTACCTCGCCCACGTTCTGGAGCAGGGGGGTATACTATCACTCAACCTAACCCCCACTAACCAGAGCATCCACCTAGTCATAGACCCGGGCGTCATACTCCTGGACATCCCCCCAGCACTGGACGTGGCCATCGAGGGAGAGACTCTAATCCTCCGAATACCCCCGCTGAACACCACCCTCACAATATCATACGTGATAGCCGAGGCCATAAAGCCCCCACAGCACACTACACAGACACGAGCCACAGGAACCCCCACCCCAAGCCAAGCCAACACCACAACAACAAGCCCTACCGGGGCCCCCAGAACAACACAAACCAGCACCCAGGAGACCACAACACCCCCCTCCACGCCAGGCCCAGCCCCACCGGAAAACACCACGTCATCGCCAATGGAAACTCAAACCACCCCACAGAGAACCACCACCCTGCCCACAGTAACCCAAAACCAGACAACACCCACGCCCAGCCCACCCCCATCAACATCCTCGCCAACACCACCAGCTAGCACCTCAACGGAGGCCCCACGACTTAACACAACAACGACAACCAACCGGGGAGGAACCACACCGCTACTAGTGATACTCGCTGTACTCGCCCTCGCTGCAGCGGGGGCGGGGCTTCTCCTCTACATCAGGAGGGGGAAGCCGGGCTCACCAGGCTCTGCGGCTCCCGAGCCCGTTGAGACCCCTCCCAGGGAGCTCGATGAGACGGACAGGCTCGTGCTGAAAGCCCTCGAGAGGGCCGGGGGCTCTACCACGCAGAGCAGGCTCCAGACGTTGACTGGCCTGCCGAAGACGAGCCTTTGGAGGAGGGTTAGGAGGCTGGAGCAGTGGGGCTATGTTAGGGTGGTTAAAGAGGGCAAGGTTAACAGGGTTATACTGGAGCGTCCCGTAGAGGAGGACGAGGAGCATGTTGGCCAGGGGGAGGGAGAGGCGGGAGCCTAGTTGCGGAAACTACTTGTAGGCGCCCCGCCTATTGTTTAACGGGTATGCTCCATGGACTTGCCCCTTGAGCCTTACCGGATAAGGATGGTGGAGCCCCTACGACTTCTACCACGGGAGGAGAGGCTGCGGAGGCTGAGGGAGGCCCATTGGAACGTCTTCCGCCTTAGGAGCGTGGACGTGTTCATAGACCTCCTCACCGACAGCGGCACCGGGGCCATGAGCGTGGAGCAGTGGGCCGCGCTCATGAGAGGGGATGAGGCCTACGCGGGGGCCCGGAGTTGGGAGATCTTCCACAGGGCGGTTCGGGAGGTCCTTGGCCTGGAGTTGGTGCTCCCCGTGCACCAGGGGAGGGCGGGGGAGAGAATACTATACACGACGCTCCTCAGAATGCGTGGGGGGCGTCTGGTTCCTGCTAATGCACACTTTGACACGGGGCGGGCGGTGCTGCTGGACCGGGGGGCGGTGCCCTTGGACCTGCCCGTACCCGAGGCCCTGGAGCCTCGGAGGGATCATCCCTTTAAGGGCAACATGGACGTTGGGGCGCTTGAGGGGCTCCTCCGGGAGAAGAGTGGGGAGGTCAGCTTCGTAGTCATGGTGCTTACCAACAACACGCTGGGGGGCCAGCCTGTCTCCCTCGAGAACCTCAGGAGGGTAAGGGAAGTCGCCGACAGCTATGGCGTCCCCCTCGTACTCGACATTTCACGGTTCGCGGAGAACGCCTGGTTCGTTAGGGAGAGGGAGCCGGGGCAGAGGGGGAGGAGCGTGGCGGAGATAGCCCGGGACATAATTGAGCTGGGGGACCATTTCGTCATGAGTGCCAAGAAGGATGGCCTGGTCAACATCGGGGGCTTCATAGCCACCCGGGAGCCCCGCGTGTACGAGGAGCTCGCCGCTAGGGTTGTGCTTGAGGAGGGCTTCGTCACCTACGGGGGGCTGGCGGGGAGGGACCTCGAGGCAATGGCCCAGGGGCTTAGGGAGGTTCTTGACGAGGATTATCTGAGGCACAGGGTAGAGCAGGTCAGGTGGCTGGGGGAGATGCTGGAGGAGAGGGGCGTGCCCATACTGAGGCCTGTGGGAGGGCACGCGGTATACGTGGACGCAGGTGAGGCCCTGCCCCACATTCCCTCCGAGCAGTTCCCCGCAGACGCCCTAGCAGCGGCCCTGTACCTGGAGTCAGGAGTGCGGGCGGTAGGTCTGGGTCGACTGGCATTCGTAGAGTCTGGTGATGGTGGGGAGAGGCCGGAGCTCCTACGCCTAGCCGTGCCGAGGAGAACCTACACGGCGTCTCAACTGGGCTACGTGGCCGAGTCCCTGGCGAGGGTGGTTTCAAACCCGTCTTCTGTGAGGGGGCTTAGGTTGAAGTGGGAGCCCAGGGTCCGGGGGGTTAGGCACTTCCTGGCAAAGCTGGAGCCCGTCTAGGAGCCCCATCGTGTTGGGGGCGGAGGTGGTATTAGGGGGACTGTTGATTAATTTATTGTTAAGAGCTTCTGCCCTAGGGGGTGTCTCGGTTTGCCCGTCAGGCCCATTCTCGGAGGGGAGCCCGTGGAGGGTAGGGAGACCCTGCCTGTGGAGGACCCCTCTACGGGCCAGGTTTTTGAGGAGGTCTACGCGCTCTCGCGGGAGCAGGTCCGGGAGGCCATAGAGACTGCGGATGAAGCC
>JALTXS010000010.1 GCA_027048265.1 Desulfurococcales archaeon | reverse complement strand
TGTTCTCGTGGGGATTGTGAGCATAAAGGACATCGCCCGGGTGTTCTTCGAGGAAGTTGACGTGGAGGAGCTGTACTCCGCAGGCTAGCCCCAGTCAATGACGCAGTTTGTAAGAGTGCAACTACTCCAGACACTTTCCTACATGTATTCAAGCAGGTTTGTTGAGGATAGGTTAGAGTGAGCTTAACCCTGTTAGTACTAACTGTTTTTCTCCTTCTACAGGGTATGCAGGCTTATGAAAACGAGTTCTGTTACTGTATAGGCCAGGTTCACGGGGCCTCCGAGTACCAGGGATTCGACGTCATAATCCTTGACCTGGACGATGCGTCCAAAGAGCTTGTGGAGAGCCTCCGCGAAGAGGGTGCCCTGGTCCTCGCATATATAAACATAGGCTATGCTGAGGAGTGGAGAAGCTACTGGCAGGAAGTAAAACGGAAGGGAATTGCCCACGAGGAGAGCGAGTACGAGGGGGAATACCTGGTTGAGCTCTGGAGCCCCCATTGGAGTAGTTTGGTAGAGGAGCGTGCTAGGGAGGCCATGGAAAAGGGCTTCGACGGGGTATACCTTGACAACATAGACGCCTACGTTACGATAGGACAGGATAACCCCCCCTGGGCCATTGGAGCTGACCCTGAGCGTGCTATGATTAGCCTTGTATCCTCTGTTAGGGGGGTCGTCGGTGAAAGGCCAATAATGGTCAATATTGGCGTCGCTACCAGTCTCTTGGCGGACGAGGTTTTTATACAACTGGTAGATGGGGTTCTGAGGGAGGAGCTGTTGCAGGAACTCCTAGGGGAATGCACATCCGTCCCAAGAGAGCCCCGAGAAGTTATGTCGGACCTGTTCTTCCTAGAAGTGGCGAGGCTTAGGGGAAAGACTGTGGTTGACGTGGAGTTTGTTGACAGCTGGGGGGAGATGTCATCTGAGAAAATGTTTCTCGCGCTTATGGGGATAAGCCTGGTAGCTCAGCCCGCCTGTGACCCCGGGTATGAGGGTCTTCCCATAAGGATAGATGGTTAAAAGCGACACCTAAAGGAAGTTATGTTTAGGGAATGAAGGGAGCCGTCCTAGTGATAGCCGCAGCCACAGCCATAGTGACCCGTGTAGTAGTCCTCGTCGCCAGCCTCCTCCTCGAGTAGCCTCCTGAACTCCTCCGGGTTGCCCGATATGTAGTCGAGAACCTCATCCACAGTAGCGGGGGGCGTGAAGAGCACTCTTACGCCACTGTCTTCAAAGACCTTAACACTGGTGGGGCAAGCGTCATAGCATATAACCACATCCACGTCAGGGAGGACTTTCTCCCTCAGGTAATCGTACTTTGAGCGCCCGTGAAGGGATATGCCTAGCTTCTCAAAGTATTTCGCCGCCTCCTCAGGGTCCTCAACATCAGGCATTCTCCCCAGCGGGTTATCCCGCTCGCCAAGCTCCTTGAGGCCTCCATTGAAATCGTATTCATAGACCCTGAACTTAGGGGCATGTGCGAAGTGCCCGGGGTGGACATCCCCAGTGCCTTCCACAGCTATTGCAATCCTCACCCTGTCAGAGGTCTTATTCATAGAACCACCTTCTACACACTTTATCTAAGCAACTAGTAGTATCTTCTCAGGGGTTTCTATCTAGTGTATATAAAACGCTGAAAAACCCGTACCAAGCCGTTAATTACACAATGTGGGAGAAAGGATTAATACCCCCTACAAATGCCAGAGAATATATCGGGCCCAGTGGGCTAGGGGGATTAGAATCCCCTAGAGCCGGGGTAGCTCAGCGGGTAGAGCGCCGGGCTGTTAACCCGGTGGTCGGAGGTTCGAGCCCTCCCCCCGGCGCCAGGTTCACCGAGTATTCTTCGACTTGTCCTCCAGCTCATCAAGGCCCAGCTTCATCCTAATCCACTTGGTCTTTATTTTGAGCCTCTTGACCCTTGTCTGGGGCTCACCTCTAACACTGAAACCGTGGCTACCCTTTTTGAAGACAACTAATTTGGAATCCTTGCCACGCGACAGCATGGCCGCGTGCATGGAGAGGGCCTGGTCTATTGGGCACCGGTAGTCCTCCATGCTATGGATTAGTAGGAGCGGTGTTTTCACGCCGTCCACGTGATAAGCTGGGCTCTTCTTGACGTATTCTTCAAGGTTTTCCAATGGGGTCCTACCGATCTGGTCGGGGTCGAACCAGTAGCCTATGTCGCTCGACCAGTAGTCTGTCGTCCAGTCGGCTATACCGTTCTCCGACACTGCCGCCGCGAACCTATCTGTCTTTGTGATTATGAGGTTAGTCATGTACCCCCCGTAGCTTATCCCAGTGACCACCAACCGGGTCTTGTCCGCCACGTGGTTCTCCAGCGCATTGTCAAGGAGGTCCATTAGCTGCCTGTAGTCAACGTCTCCGTACTTTCCCCTAATATCCGCGAACTCCTCCTCGTAACCGTCGCTTCCCCTAGGATTGCCATAGACTATCATGAAGCCCTGGCTTGCGTAGAACTGCATCTCGGGATGGAACATGAATCCATACATTCCCTTAGGACCCCCATGCACGTATAGAATGACTGGCTTCTCCTCCCCTGGCTTGGGGTCAATAACCCAGTAGTCCACCCTGTCCCCTTGCGACTCCGTGATGTAATGGCGGGGCTCCACAAGCTTCGCCTTCTCCTTAACCCACTGGTTTAGGTTGGTTAGCCTTCTCTCTCCTTCATCTTCTCTCCAAGAGTATAGCTCGGGGGGCTCGGTGGGGGAGCTTTTCCAGTAAGCAACCCGGTCTCCACGGGCGCTGGCGACCATGACGTACTGCTTCTCAGGCGTAATTCTGACCACGCCGCCCACGCCGACCTTCGCGAGGATGCTTGAACCTCTCCAGACATAATTTATCACAGGCTCGCCTTCCACCTCACCAGCTATACTCCAAATGTTGGGCTCAAAGCCCTGGGCAAGGGGCTTGAACTCGCCCGTGAAAGGGTCCACCTCATAGAGCCTGCTATGACTGGCTATTCCAATAGGATGCCTTGTAGCAAGCGAGAGGAGCCTGCCGTTGCTCATACAGTACAATCCCCGTATACCCCACCCCTTGGCTATAACCTCGGGCTCCTGCCCTGGCTTTACCCGCTTGAGAACATGCTTGTAGGGCTCCCTCCATTCCTGGGGCACAGTATAGTAAATGGAACCATCACCGCACACGGTGGCGTCGAATATGGTATCTTTTTCTACTGCTATTCGGTCAGTGAAGCCACTGTCCCATGAAACCAGGTAAACACCACTGTCGAGACCAGCTATAAGGCCCTCACCATCGAACCAGAGCGGCAGCTTATCTGTGGCAACATAGTCATCGTCATAGTCGTTCTCTCGGGCAACTGGGGCAAATACCACTAGCCTGTCCATGTCATACCAGTCCATCCAGCTAACGCCGTGCTTGAACCAAGCCACCTTACGGGGCTCGCCACCCGCTAGGCTTGCAACGAAAACCCCTATCCCCTTATCGTCCTTGGAGGCCCCCCTCCTACTCAAGAAGGCAAGGAGTCTTGACTCAGGGCTCCACCTGGGCATAGTGTCCCCCTGTCCCGGGGTGAAGAAGACAACCTTGTCGTCCCTAGTATATACTCTTATCTCGCTGAGGTTCCTGTTCTTTTCCAAGTCTGGCCTCACATGTATGCTTGCAATGTCGCCCCTGCTGGACACCTGGACTTCCGAGACCCTAACTATGCGTACAACATCCTCTATCTCCAATGCCAAGGTTAGCACCCCGCAGAAGGTAGGAACATGGACAGAGCATTCATCCATCAATGGGCTCCACTGGTTTGATAAATATGTTTTTACTTAAAATGTATAAACTTATAAAGGAAACCTAAACGGCTACAATATGAACCATGTGCCCAAAGCAACTGCGGCGGTGGTGCCCACCCTGTCCTCAACAGTAACCTCTACAACCACGGTCCGGCTTCCCCTGTGCCTCACCCTAGCCTTCACAGTGTAGGGACTGTTATCCCGCGTGAGGGGCTTAGTGAAGTTTATCTTAAGTTCCAGCGTCACTTGGTTTGTCTTATCATTTACCGTGAGGGCCGCTAGGCCCCCCACCTGGTCTATGGCCGCCATTATGTTGCCCCCATGGATCATCCCACCCACGCGGGCCAGTCTCTCACTATATCCGAACACCGCTTCTGCGACCCCTTCCTCCAGACGTGTTATTTTTAAACCAAGGTGCCTGTGCATAGGGCTTTCTCTCTGGAAGAACTCGTTAATGAGCTTCAAAGGCTCCTTCTCGCTCCTAAGAATCTCCCTCAACAACTCTGCCATGCTCAAGTCCATCAACCACATACAAACAAGTCATATTCAACTTAAGTTACACAAGAGCATAGCGGGTCAGCGATGAGGACGCGGGTTTTGGTTATAAAAATTCTAGGATGAGGCCAGGCCCTTCTCTTGCTTTATTATCTTGCGCAGCACGTACCTAAGTATACCACCGTGCTTGTAATACTCAACCTCAATGGGGGTGTCCAGGCGGGCCTTGACCTTGAACTCGACCACACGCCCGTCCTTTTTGCGCGCCCTGACCGTGAGGACCTTGCCTGGGTAAAGCCCCTCCTCTATGCCAAGTATGTCGTACTCCTCGCTACCATCGAGGCCAAGCTTGTCGGTATTCTCCCCGGGCATGAACTGTAGCGGGAGTATACCCATTCCCACCAAGTTGCTTCTGTGTATCCTTTCATAGTCCTCGGCTATGACCGCCTTAACGCCGAGCAGGTAGGGGCCTTTGGCAGCCCAGTCCCTGCTACTGCCCACACCATACTGTTTTCCGCCTAGTATAATGACGGGTATTCCCTGCTCCTTATACTTCATGGCGGCGTCGAACACGTGCATTACCTCCCCGGTGGGCCAGTATATGGTCCAAGCACCCTCCCTGTCGGGCACAAGCCTGTTCCTGAACCGTGGGTTATCAAAGGTCCCCCTCATCATCACCTCGTGGTTGCCCCTCCTGCTTCCAAAGGTGTTCAGCTCATGAGGCTTAACGCCCTGCTGTAGCAGATACTGTCCCGCCTTGGACTCGGGGCTTATCCTGCCCGCGGGGCTGATGTGGTCGGTGCTGGTCCTGTCAGGGGCCCAGACGAGGACACGGGCGCCCCTGATGTCCTTGGGGGGCTCCACGGTCAGGTCGAAGTCCTCGAAGAAGGGAGGCTTCTTTATATAGGTGCTTTTGGGGTCCCACTGGTATGTAACGCTTTCCTTGACTTCAAGCTTGTTCCAGTTCTCGTCTCCCTCGAACACGTCCTTGTACTTCTCCCTGAACAGCTCGGGGTTCAGCGCTTCCTCTGCCAGTTTCTTGACCTGCTTCATGTCAGGCCATATGTCCCTCAGGTACACGGGATTCCCGTTCGGGTCTGTTCCCAGGGGCTCCTTTTCAAAGTCAATGTCAATCCTACCAGCAAGAGAGTAGGCTATGACCAGTGGGGGGCTCGCCAGGAAGTTGCCCCTTGCCAGCGGGTGCACCCTACCCGAGAAGTTCCTATTACCGCTCAGAACAGTCACGGCATAAAGGTCATGCTTCTTTATCGCCTCCTCCACTGGCTTGGGCAGGGGTCCACTGTTGCCAATACACACGGTGCACCCGTAGCCAGTTATGTGGTACCTCAGGGCCTCCAGATATGGCATAAGGCCAAGCCGTGTGAGATACTCTGTGACAACCCTGCTCCCCGGGGCGTCGCTTGTCTTCACGTAGGGCTTCACGCTCAGCCCCTTCTCCACAGCGTTCTTGGCGAGGAGGCCAGCAGCTATCATGACTGTGGGGTTGCTCGTATTGGTGCAGCTGGTTATGGCCGCGAGGACAACGCTCCCATCTCTCAGCGTGGCCTTCGCCCCATCCACAACAATGTCAACACTAGTAATACCACCCTTCTTCTTCGCGTACTCCTCTATTATCTTGCGGACCCTCTCAGCAGCCTGTCTCAGGGGTATCCTGTCCTCGGGATGCGCTGGCCCGGATATGCTGGGCTCCACGTCCCCCAGGTCGACCACTACAACCTCCGTGTACTTGGGCTCCTCTTCCCCACTGTACCAAAGCCCCGTCTTCTTGGCATAGTACTCCACCAGCTTGGCGAGCTCAGGGGGCCTCCCTGTGCCCTCCAGGTACCTCACAGTGGCCTCGTCTATGGGGAAGTACCCCATGGTGGCCCCATATTCGGGCGCCATGTTGGCAATGGTAGCCCGATCGGGAACGCTCAGTGACTTGACCCCCGGCCCGTGGAACTCGACGAACTTGCCCACCACGCCCTTCTTCCTCAAAAGCTCGGTTATGTATAGGACGAGGTCGGTGGGGGTGGCGCCCTCCCTGAGCTCTCCCTCGAGCCTCACGCTCACGACCTGGGGAAGCAGCATGTAGTAGGGCTGTCCTAGGATGGTCGCCTCAGCCTCTATTCCTCCCACACCCCATCCGAAGACCCCTAGGCCGTTTATCATAGTTGTGTGGCTATCGGTGCCCAGGAGGCTGTCAGGGAAGGCCCAGAGCTCGCCGTTCTCCCGGGTCATCCAGACGACCTTGGCCAGGTACTCTAGGTTGACCTGATGGATAATGCCCTTGCCCGGAGGCGCTACTCTGAAGTTCTTGAAGCTCTTCTGGGCCCATTTTAGGAGCATGTATCTCTCTCGGTTCCTCTCGTATTCCCTCCTCAGGTTGAAGAAGTACGCATAGTCTGTCCCAAAGTAGTCAACCTGGACGCTGTGGTCTATGATGAGGTCAACTGGTATTATGGGGTTGATTTTCGAGGGGTCGACGCCAAACCTGACTACAGCGTCCCTCATAGCCGCCAGGTCGACCACGGCTGGAACTCCTGTGAAGTCTTGCATCACAACACGTGCAGGGTGGAAGGGTATCTCCTTCCTACCCGCGTTCTTGCTCCAAGAAGCAACAGCGTATACGTCCTCGTCCCTCACAACGAACCCATCATGCTTCCTAAC
>JALTXS010000009.1 GCA_027048265.1 Desulfurococcales archaeon | reverse complement strand
AGCTTGTCTATGACCCTCTTGTCAGCCGCGACGAAACCCAGCCTCCACCCCGTCATGGCGAAGGTCTTGCTAAACGAGTGGGCCAGCACGGCGTTCTCCATCCACCCGTCAATGCTGGTGACGCTGTAGAACTCGCCGTCGTACACGAAGTTGTCATATACCTCATCAGCAACGACGGCGATCCCCCGGCTAGCGGCCTCGTCGTATAGTCTCCTCACCTGCTCCTTGGAGAAGAGGGCGCCCGTGGGGTTGCTGGGGTTGTTAAGTATGATAGCCGTGGTGTTGGGCGTTATCTTCTCTAGGATGGGGTCAAGGTCTATCTCGAAGCCCTTTTCTCTGCTCCACCTGAGGGGAACGTATACGGGCTTGGCCCCGAATATCTTCGCCACTTGGGCGTAGGCGTAGTAGCTGGGCTCGGGTATTATGACCTCCGAGCCCCTCTTCACAGTAGCTGCTATGGCTAGGAACAGGGCCGTCTTACCGCCGGTGGTTACCATGATGTTGTCGGGCCCCACCCCCGCTCCATAGCGCTCGTTCAGGTAGTCGGCAATGGCCTGGCGCAGCTCCAGTATCCCAGGTGTCTCAGTGTACCCCGTGAAACCCTCGTCAAGAGCCCTCTTGGCTGCCTCCTTTATGTGACTGGGGGTGTCGAAGTCCGGCTGCCCCACCCCGAAGCTTATAACCCTTATGCCCTTCTCCCTTTCAATCGCCTTGGCCTTGGCTATGTAGGAGAAGGACTGCTCTCCCATAATCTCGTCGAGAACAGGGTTCAGAATCACAACACCCACCCTTAGAACACACAGGACTGGGGAAGGAGCTCGTCAACAGTACAAATTAAACCAGGCGAGCCCTATTATTATTACTGTCGCTCCACACAGTTCTGAGGAGACGGTAAGAGCCGCGGAGGGAGGCACATTGCCCGGGAAGAGGGAAAGCCAGCAAAGCACAGCCGAGTCCTACAAGAAGGCCGACGCCATCCTCCACCTCAGGGTATACAAGCCGCAGATAACGAGGGTGGGCGGTGTGCTAATGAAGGTCTACGAGCCCCTCGAGGAGGCCGAGAGCCTCGAGAGGATAGAGGTGAGGACCAAGAAGGACATAGTTGACGCAATATACAACAAGGTGCAGAAGGACAAGCCCAGGCTCATATCCAGATACAGGGACGCCCTAGTGGAGGTGGATGTGGAAGGCAAGGGCTTCGCACTCTTCCTCGGGGAAAGCACCGAGGGAGAAGAATCCCTCAAGCCCGACCTCATATTCCCCCGGCCCGCACGTATAATAAGAGTGGGTGTAGTGAAGCAGGGCCAGGTAAAGTGGGCCAAGCCAAAGAAGGGGACCCAATACTATGTCTTCGAGGGCCTAGTGGAGGTCCCCAAGGGGGCGGACGCGGTGATAGTGGAGACGGACCGGGGACGCAGGATAATAACACGCCCCTACACCCCAACGCCTCCAAGCCCGGCAGAGGAAGGAGAAGAAGCTTGAAGTGGCACAAGCTGATAGAGGGCGACCCCACGGCTTCTCTCCTCCACCGAGCCTGCCGGGCCCTCCACGCTGCGGAGGACCTCTGGGTAGAGGGCCTGGGTGACCAGATCTACCTGGAGCTTGAGAGGGCCCGCGTGTACATCCCCCTGGCATTCAGCGATGGTGGGGGCGTAATAGACGAGCTTAGGGAACGATACCGGGAGTCGGTCGAGATACTTGTGGAGGAGCCCCCTCCCACGTCAATCGGGTTCCGCGATGCCTACCATGCATACGTCGAGCTCCTCAGGACAAAGGGCGACGACTATGTGAAACAGCTGCGGAGGCTCACGGAGGAGAGGGGTAGGGAGCATGCCTTCATAGTATTCCTAGACCACGATGCCGCCATACTCCTAGAGGGTGAGGGGGATAGGATCGTCCTCCCCGAGGTCCGCTCCTGCGTCTTCATGCACACCCACCCCGGGCCCTATTGCTACCCCAGCCCCAACGACATTAGGAGCAGCGTGGGCTTCTTCTCAAACGGGGGGATAGTAGAGCAGATAGTCTCAAGCACCTGCATATGGAGCCTCTGGAGGAGCTGGCTACTCGCAGAAGAGGACATTGAGGCCCTCTTCGAGACAGCGGACCTACTAGAGAAGGCCTACCGGGGCAAAAGGGTCACGAACCCTCTCATCCCCCTAACCCGGACAGTCTTCCACACATCGATCGAACAGAGGTAAACCATCCACCCCCTGCCCATCACCTCAGTTATTAGGCCCCAGTGTCAAAAATTGTAGGACAGGGAGGTAACCAGCCTTGAGGCACGAGCACCCCCACCGCCACCGGATAGAGAAAGTGACCACCCCAGAGGCACCTAGCCCAGTGGGTCCCTACTCGCAGGGCATCAAAGCCGGGCGACTTATCTTCGTCAGCGGCCAGATTCCCCTAGACCCCCGTACAGGTAAGATGGTGGAGGGCGACTTCAAGAAGCGAGCTGAGAGGGCCCTCTTGAACGCACTGGCCATAGTGGAGGCGGCGGGGGGTAGCCTGGACAGCGTCGTTAAGGTCACCGTCTACCTCAGGGACATAAACCGGTTCCCCGAGTTCAACGAGGTATATGAGAAGGTCATGCAGGGACGTCGGCCCACACGCGCCGTCGTGGGGGTGAGCGGCCTCCCCGCGGGGGCTGACATAGAGGTTGAGATGATAGCCTTCCTCGAAGACTGACCCCAGAGCCGGGGGAGAGTGTGTGGGAGTTTGAACAATAGGAGCCTCTCTGAAGCCTGGACCCCCCTAGCGGGCAGGGAACTGGGTCAGGGAGAGCCCTACGCCATCATATCAAGGATTTACCACATGAGCCAGGAGGCCCGGGAGGTCATAGAGCCTCACATTAGGAGGACGCCCCTAGAGGAAAGCGGTAGTATAAGCAGGGCAGCGGGCAAGAGAGTCTACCTCAAGCTAGAGAACATGCAGAAAACAGGCGCCTTCAAGGTAAGGGGAGCCCTCTACAAGCTCTACAAGATAAAGGACGACTACAGGGGCGTTGTAACGGCTAGCGCAGGCAACCACGCCCAGGGAGTCGCCTACGCGAGCCGCGTCTACGGCCTCCGCTCCGTTATAGTCATGCCCGAGAACGCCTCCATAGCCAAGATACACGCCACCAAGGCCTACGGCGCGGAGGTCATACTACACGGGAGGGTCTACGACGAAGCCTACCAGAAGGCCCTCGAAATAGCCCAGACCAGGGGCTACGCGCTCATACACGCGTTCGACGACCCCGAGATAATAGCAGGCCAGGCAACCATAGCCTACGAGCTCCTGGAGCAAGCCCCGGGCGCGGACTCGCTCGTAGTCCCCGTGGGAGGCGGAGGCCTCGCCTCAGGGGTATCCATAGTCTACAGGTACCTCTCCCCCGAGACCATGGTGGTCGGGGTGGAGCCCAAGGCGGCCCCCAAGGCCACCCAGTCCCTAAAAGCAGGCCGGCCCGTGGAAACCCCCGTGCGCCCCTCGGTGGCGGATGGACTGATAGTAAAACAGCTGGGTACCCTGACCTTCTCAATACTACGGGAGACCCTCGACGCCATGCTTACCGTGAGCGAGGAGGCCATAGCCCACGCCATCTACCTCCTCCTAGAACGCTCCAAGATACTCGCAGAGGGGGCGGGAGCAGCCCCCGTTGCAGCCCTAATAGAACACCAGGGGAGCATAAAGGGAGACACAGCCATAGCCATCGTGAGCGGGGGCAACATTGATCTGACCAACATCTACCGCATCGTCATAAGAGGCCTGCGCACAGCCAAGAGAATAGCACGCATAGCGGGCCACATACCCGACTCGCCCGGGCAGCTGAAGGCGGTGCTAGAGGTTATAGCCCGCCACAGGGGCAATGTGATAGCAATACACCACGAGCGAACAGACCCCCGCTCACCCGCGTGGCACGCGAAGATAACCATAGAGTTCGAACAGCCCGAACCTGACACCGTTAACGCTATACTAGCCGACCTGGCGAAGAAAGGCTATGTATTCTGGGAAGAATAGCCCATCCATCGGACTACCATCAACTTACTTTATATAGAGAAAGCCATGTAATCCCTACTAAGCCCACACTCTATCAAACGACCTAGAGATGACAGGTTGTAGCATATTTCCCAACTTAGCATCCCAGAGCTACCTTGAAGGCCAAATAGTCCTCGGCACTCTCTACAAGCTCCCCCAGGTCCTCCAGGTTCTCCAGGGGGAGGCTCCCAATCTTTACGTCTATTGCCAATATTATCACCTCCTCACCATACCCATAATATTATTTTTAAGCTTTATATAAAAGGTGTTGTACGATTGTGATATCCCTAATCTTAGTCTATTGTCGTACCTTTAGTGTTTCAGAAAAATTTAATAAGCAGGGTTGGACCGTGCTGGTATATACAAGGACGAGTCATACAAGGACGAGTCGGAGGCAGGGTAGGAAATGGGACGACTTCTGGTATCCAAAGATTTATTGAAACAACTATCACTTGGGGCAATAATACTCCTGGTGCTACTAGCATTACACTTAGCCTACCCCAACGCTGTCGAGACAGTACTTGCCAACGGGGACGAAGAAGAAAATGTAATCGAGGAAGACGGTAGCGGAGGAGAGGCGGATGCAAGCGAGCTGGCCGAGGGCGCGGGGAGCCTCGCGTGGGGCGGGGGTATTGTTGCGACTCTTGCCTTCGTGGTATACAAGCACGCCTACCCGCGGCTGGTGAGAATGGGTATAAGGCCCCCGGTGAACATGAGGCACGCCCTCAACCTCCACATCGTGGTTAGTATATTGCTGGGGCTCGCGGCGATATACCATGGGTACTCTCTGAGGTCTTACGCGGGCCCGGTTGAGTACGTTGCCGTGGGTCTAATAATAGTCATACTACTGTCTGGGCTGACTCTCAGGTATGTCAAGAACAGGCATGTAAAGGCCTTCAGCCGAATGATACACGCGCAGAGACTCCTCAGCATACTACTCCTAATAGCAGTACTGATACACACGGCTACAATAGGCGACTAAACAAGAGGGCCAACAACCTTTAAAAACAAGGGGTGGCGGGGGCTATTCCCTTACTATGGCGAAGGCCCTCACGGGGCTGGCAGAGCCCCTCTGTATGGCCAGGGGTATCCCGTAGAACTCGAAGACCCCCACACCTACCAGTTTGTCAAGGTTAGTCAGGTTCTCATAGATGGGGATTCCCTTAGGCAGCAGCTTCTTGTGGGCGGGGAAGGGCTCGTTATCGGGGCTGGGCGCGTCTATCCCCACGGCCTTGACTCCCCTCGACACGAGGAGCTCGGCAGCCTCGTCGCCGATCACGGGGTGGTCGTGCCACTGGGGGGTCCCTGCCTTACTGTCATAGCCCGTGTGGAAGAGGACTATCCTCCCGCTGAGCCCCGTGTTCTCCGCGGCCCTCTCTATCAGCTCCGCTGGAATCGGTGAGCGGGGCTCCAGGCTTGTGGCGTCCACGAGTATAGCCTCCCCCATGAACCTATCCAAGGGCACCTCATCTATGGTGGCCCCGTTCTCCACGAAGTGCGCCGGGGCGTCAACGTGGGTGGCCGTGTGCTCCACGAGCATGAGGAGATTGCTGTAGTACCCGTGCTCCTCAATGCTGGTCCACCTGTGAACAATGGGCACGGGGTAGCCGGGGAACACGGGGAAGCCCGTCCTCAGCCTCATGGTGAGGTCTATTATCCTCAAGGCCTTTCACCTCGGGGGATTCTTTGAAAATCCTGGGCGTGGCAAATATTTAATGTTGGTGTGACACATGTTGCCGTTAACCCCCCGGTTAACATGAAGGTGGTCGAGTTGCAGAAACTAACCCCCAACACCATGTTGCTGAGGGGCAGCCCCCACACCCTAATACACACGAGCAGAGAAGGCATCACGGTGATAGACCCCGGCCACGGGCACAAGAGGGCAAAACAGCTCCAAAAAGAAACAGGCAAGCTAGACAAACCCCTCCATACAGTACTCCTAACCCACTCCCACAGCGACCACTCCAACAACGCCTGCAAGCTGGAGGCAACCCGGGTACTCGCCCATCCCTATGAACTCCCCCCATTACATTACGTCCCCCTGAGAACCGCTCTCACATTCGGCCTCCCCCTCGAGGAGGGCGAGGTCCTCCTCCTAGAGCCCGAGCCCGTCTCCTGCGCAGAGCCTCTGAGCGAGACCCCACCGGATGTAGAAACCATCCCCCTCCCCGGTCACACGAGCGGACAGCTGGGCTTCCTGGTCGAGGACCACATACTATACGCGGGAGACAGCCTCTTCGGGGACCAGGTGATAAACCGCTACGGGGTCCTCTACCACATGGACACCTTCACCGCAATCGAGACCCTTGAGAAAACCCTGCTCCCCCGCGCCGAGGAGGGCCTCCTAATAATACCCAGCCACGGGCCACCCTCACGAGGCCCCGAAGCAGTCAAGCTAATAGACGCCAACCTCGAGAGGCTCAGGGACACGGTCGAGGCAGTGAAGCAGATGCTCACCCAGACCCCCCTGTCCATCCCCCAGATATCAGCAGGGCTCCACAAGCGCTACGGGGTCAAGCCAAGCCCCAGCTCCTCTCTCCTCTTCGAGACCGGGATAAGGGGCATACTCGCGGGCCTCCTCCAAAGAGGAGATACCGAACCAGTCATAATAGAGGGGGAGCTCAGATGGAGGACACCAGCCTAGCCGAGGCCCTCGAACGCCACCTGGGGCATGCACCGCGAATACTGGAAAAACAGTACAAAAAGACCCCCCGCCTAGATGCCGAGGTCAGGGAATGCTTAATCGCCTCCGGGAGCGGAGACAGCCTCGCAGCCGCCCTAACCCTCCAACACGCACTCCCCTTCGAGACCATTGCACTCGACCCCTCCGACGCCCTGGAGACCCCCTGGCTACCCCGACTTGCACGGCAATGCACCCTCCTCGCCCTCAGCGTAGGGGGACGCACGGTCACGCTGGTCAAACTCGCGGAGAGATACAGGGAGATGGGAGGCAGGGTCATAGCGGTGACAGCCGACCCCCGATCCCCACTGGCCCACAGGAGCCACATAATGGTAGAGCTGGTCGAGGGCAGGCCAAGCGGGGGCGTGGGAGGGGTCAGGCACCTAGCCATGCTCACAGCCCTAGCAAGGGCACTCTCCCGGGAGACCCTCCCGCCC
>JALTXS010000008.1 GCA_027048265.1 Desulfurococcales archaeon | reverse complement strand
CAGCCAGGGCCTCATGAAAAAACCCCCCAAGACCACCAGGGCCTTCTCCCAGCAACTCCTCAAAACCCTACAAAAACTATACGGACAAAACCTCGAAAACTACCCCACACCAGAAGGAAAACTATGGATAACAGCATTGATAATAAAAACCGAACAACAAGAATAGCGCAACGGGTTACAATGGCCCGTTGAGACTAGTCTCTTGTCAGAATAGTACTAGGGTACAGAGGACAAGGCTCTGGTACTATATTTTTGTTTTTTTATTTACATTAGATTATTTTAATGTATTTTCAGGTGACGCGGAGTTAATTGTTGAAACATTAGTTTTCTTAGGAACGGGGCATTTGCTTATACTTTCTTTGAGCGCGAGTCCTAAGTTTATCAAGCGAGGGATGGCTGGTGTTATGATGTGTTTCCTTCTGCGAGGATAATATAGTCTAGTCTGGAGAGTAACAGTGTTTCGGAAATCCCGAGTGTCACAGTTGATTATAATATTTATTTATACCGACTGATCAATACCTTGATAGAGGCGAGACCGTTATCCTCTTTTGAAGAGATGGCTGTATGATGAGCCGAGCGGGAAGACGTGCTGGCTGGAGACCTGGGAGGCCCGGCGCAGAGGAGGTACTTAAGGTACTGAGCAACCCTGTGAACCTCCAAATACTAGTTCTTCTAGCAGGCGGGGGGTTCAACACCCGCCAGCTCTCCCGCATCCTGGGCCGTGATGAGACTGATATCTCCAGGAGGCTCTCCAAGCTGCAGAAGCTGGGCCTCGTGGAGTCCCGGTGGGTTAGGGCAGGGGAGAGGAATATAAAGATGTACACCGCAGTTGCGCATGGTATCAATATTGACATAGAGACAGGCGAGCTCAGGGTAAGGGATGGCTCACGGCCTGAGCTTGTCTTCACCATACATACGAAGAGTCTTTGGAGCCCCCCAGCGCCCGCCGGTGACTTCGTGGGGAGGAAGCTCTACTTGGAAGCCCTCGACCGCCTCACAGAAGGCCACGTTATGGTAATAACGGGCCTGCCCGGGATAGGCAAGACCACGCTTGTGACAGCCTGGATTAGCTTGAGGAATCTTGAGAACGTGCTTTGGCACACCTTCACGGAGTCGGACCACCTCGAGGGGCTGCTCAGGAAGATTGCCCTATTCCTCGCCTCGAGGGGGCTCTCGAGGCTGAGGGACTATATCGTATATGGCGATGCAGACCTTGACACATCCCTATCCATAGCCTCTGAGGACCTGGACCGGCTGGGAGCACTGGTGGTCCTAGACGACTTCCACAAGTCACGAGACCCCCGCATAGCCGAGTTTCTACACCACCTGGTGGTCAAGTCGAACATCGCGAGGTACATTGTGATAAGCAGGGAGGAGCCCCGCCTACTCGGCCTGGGATCGAAGGCCACCTACCTTGAGCTCCCCCCATTTAGGGCTGAGGAAACCCACCAGCTCCTGGAGAAGCTGCTGGGGAAGAAACTGGAGCCCCGGGTGGCCGAACATGTGCACGAAACCCTAAGTGGCTACCCCTTGCTCCTCAAGTGGCTCGCGGACCTCGCTCTCATAAAAAACGAGGACCTTGGCAGCCTGGTTGGAAGGGAGAAGAGACTCCTGGAAGCCCCGCTGGTGAATGAGCTTATGTCCGCCCTCGGAGTGGAGGAGAAGCGGGTGATATTCACCCTGCTTTGCCTGGGAGGACACGCACCCAAGGATACGCTGCTCGAGCTGCTCGGCGTCTCTAGGGGAGCCTGGGCGATATCGAGGCTCGCTGACAAGAAGCTGGTCATGGACACCTCCGAGCGGGTCATACTCAAAGAGACGTTACAGAGCATTTTGGGAGACAGCATGACCGGGCCCCAGTGCAGGAGCGCTGTCGAAAGAGCAGTGGACCTGCTCCTCAGGGGTGACGGAGCAGAGGCCTTTTTAGAGGCGTTCCGAATAGCGCTTACCTGGCCCTCAGCGGAGCTATTTAAGCGACTTGTACACCATAGGATAAGGAGGGTTACCCACAGGATTCTTGACCACATAGCCTCATACGGCCTGCTTCTGGACAAGGCCCTCAAGGTGGCCCCCACAGCAGAGTCAAGGGCACTACTACTAGCGGAGAAAACTATGGTAATTCAGAACACAGGAGGAGACCCCAAAGAAATCATATCCCTTGCCAAACGAGTATTGCCTGTCCTTGAGGAAATTGGTGACCACCTAGTGGCAGCCAATGTGTATGCGAGGCTCGTTTTCGTAGACCTTGAAAACGCGGAGAAGCACGCGCGCAAGGCTATGTGGCACGCCGTCAAGCTTCAGGAACCTCTGGTTAGGAACAGCATACTGTCGCAAATACATGCCAACCTAACCTACTATTATACAACTGTTAAGAGAGACTTGAAAAAGGCAGCCGAGCACGTGGAGATGGAGCTAGAATACGCCAAGCTAGAGGGAGATGAGGTAAGCTACTGGATAAGTGTCTTCCACCGAGAAATGGTTCAGATGATGAACGGCGTCAAGCCCGACGAGGACAGGATCAGGACAGCACGGGAGGTGATAGAGCACTATGGGAACCTCTCCCTGGCACTAACGATAGCAACCTACGAGACCGTAGCCCACATGCTCTACGGTGAGCCCGCTAAGGCCGTGGAAACGGCACTTCCCTATATAGAGAAACTATTAAGAGGAGTACTGGACAAATCAAGGCGAACCCATCTCTGCAACCTCCTCGCCCTCTACAAGCTGGCCACCCTAATGTCAAAGACCAAGGAAGGCGAGCCCGATAAAATCGGCAATGCTGGATACGAGTGTATCAAGGAGCCAGGCATGTCCTGCTATTATTACCTCTATGCATCAAAGGTTCTCAAGAAGAAAAAACAGAGAACGCCGGGCCTTGCCCACGCCTGTGCGTCCTACGACCTAGAGTTCTTCAAGAGGTTCGAGGACATGATAGAACAGCCCCCCACAAGACCCGGTTCAACCGTTCGGTAGAGAACCCGCCAAACCCTGCGACGAAAAACCTAAAAACCTAACAAATCCACCACAACACTAGGGAGAATGAGCCGCGGTAGTATAGCCAGGCCAAGTATGCGGGCCTC
Source organism: Desulfurococcales archaeon (assembly GCA_027048265.1). Taxonomy (GTDB): domain Archaea; phylum Thermoproteota; class Thermoprotei_A; order Sulfolobales; family Fervidicoccaceae; genus JALTXS01. The sequence goes on along the minus strand of JALTXS010000008.1, from coordinate 24,568 downwards.
TCGAGCCCGTGACCCGGGTTCAAATCCCGGCCGCGGCACCACCCGTGCGCAGGCAGGTCTCCTGGAATATAACCCTTTCCCCACGCCACTATAGGATAATTTTAAAAACATGTTATAATACCACTAAAAGAATCGGTCCACCTGAGAGAACCCGTCTAACCCCCAACCACGCCCCATTCTAGAGCGTGATACTGGGTTGATAACCCTCCCAATCAACCGCGGGTTTCTGGAACCCGCCTGCACCCATAAAGACACAAGCCCAAATACTACTCCACATTACATGATACCCCTAAGGTACGTGTTCTCGTACCATGCACAAAACGGTTAGCCCCCGGTGATGACATATTGTCGCCTAAAAAGTTCGATGTGAGAGAACACAGGCTCGTCCCCAAGCACGAGCGAGTCCCCCTCCCCGAAGCCACGGAGATCTTGAAGGAGCTGGGCCTTGACCCAACCCAGCTCCCCCAGATAAGGGCCAGCGACCCCGTGGTTAAGGCCATAGGTGCGAAGCCGGGCGAGCTTGTCAGGATAATACGGGAGAGCGAGACCGCTGGAAAGACCGTTGTTTACCGTATAGTTGTTGTGGGGTGATGAGGCCTGTCGTCCAAAGAGGGTCAGACGGTACAGCAGGTAATAGACGAGCAGGACCGCTGGCTCCTTGCCAGGGCATTTATTGAGGAGAACGGCCTTGTCAGGCAGCACCTTGACTCCTACAACAGGTTCCTGGAGACGATGCTGCAGGAGGTGGTGGACGAGCAGCCTGTGGTCGACCTGGAGATACCTGACATAAAGATAAAGTTTGGCAAGATAATCGTCAAGGGGCCTGTGGCGAGGGAGGTGGATGGCTCGGAGAGCCCCATAACCCCCTTCGAGGCCCGGGTTAGGAACCTGAGCTACAGCTCCCCCATGTACCTGGAGATGACTCTTCTGGAGAACGGTGTGGAGAGCCTCAAAGACACCGTGTACATAGGCGACCTCCCAGTTATGGTTAAGAGCGCCCTGGACCCCACGAGCAAGCTGGGGCCCGAGGAACTTGTGAAGATAAATGAGGACCCGGAGGACCCGGGTGGCTACTTCATTGTAAACGGTAGCGAGAAGGTCATCGTTGCCCAGGAGGATATGGTGACTAACAGGATACTGGTGGATGAGCCGAAGACCTCTGGCCAGGTCCTTCAGACGGCCAAGGTGGTCTCCAGCACGGGGGCCTACAGGATACCCGTGATAATGGACAGGCACAAGGACGGCACCCTGAAGGTCAGCTTCGGCGGTGTTCCGGGCAAAATACCCTTCGTCGTGCTAATGCGTGCCCTTGGCATGGAGAAGGACCAGGACATAACCTTCGCCGTCTCCCTCGACCCCGAGGTCCAGAGCCTCCTCCTGCCCAGCCTGGAGGAGGCCCGCCTCATAAAGACCCAGGACGACGCACTAGACTACATTGGAACCAAGATAGCCATAGGCCAGGTGAGGGAGAACAGGATAGAGAGGGCTAAGAACGTCCTGGACAGGTACCTATTCCCCCACCTGGGGAGCAAGCCGAGCGATAGGAAGCGCAAGGCATACTTCCTCGCCCAGATGGCCAACAATATCCTCGAGCTCGCCCTGGGGAGGAGGGAGCCCGACGACCGGGACCACTATGCTAACAAGAGGCTCAAGCTCGCGGGAGAGCTTCTCGCCACAGTCTTCAGAGCCGCTTACAAGCAGTTCCTCAGAGACCTCAAGTTCCAGGCAGAGAAGACGCTACTTAGGAGCAGGAGGTACAAGCTCTCCTCCATAGTACGCCCTGACGTGATAACCGACAGGGTTAGACACGCCCTCGCCACAGGCAACTGGGTCGGGGGAAGGACTGGTGTAAGCCAGCTCCTCGACCGCACCAACTGGATGAGCATGATAAGCCACCTTAGGAGAGTGGTCTCACCGCTCAGCAGGAGCCAGCCCCTCTTCAAGGCGAGAGACCTCCACGGTACACAGTGGGGGAGGATGTGCCCCTTCGAGACCCCCGAGGGCCCCAACTGTGGCCTCGTGAAGAACCTCGCCCTCACCACCTACATAACGGTGGGTGTGAGCGAGAAGGACATTGAAGTAAGGCTCCTCAAGATGGGGGTAATACCCCTCGACGAGGCCAGGCAGAGGGCCATAAAGGGCAAGCTTGACATCTCCTCGGCCTACAAGGTCTTCGTCAACGGGAGGCTCATAGGATACACCACCAAGGGAAGGGAGCTCGTGGAAGCAATAAGGGAGCTGAGGCGCAAGGGCAAGATACACCACGAGGTCAACATAGCCGAGTACACCACAGAGTACATCAGGGAAATCTACGTTAACACGGATGCCGGGAGGATAAGGAGGCCCCTCATAATAGTCAAGGACGGCAAACCCCTGGTGACCAAGAAGGACGTGAAGGACCTGATGAGCGGTAAGAAGAAGTTCAGCGACCTGGTCAAGGAGGGCAAGATAGAGTACCTAGACCCCGAGGAAGAGGAGAACGCCTACATAGCCCTCTACCCCAAGGACCTTGAGAAGGACAAGAGCTACACCCACCTAGAACTGTGGCTCCCCGCAATAATGGGGGTAGCAGCCCTAACGATCCCCTACGCTGAGCACAACCAGAGCCCCAGGAACACCTACCAGTCAGCCATGGTGAAACAGGCCATAGGACTATACGCGGCCAACTACAACGTGAGGACCGACTCTAGGGGACACGTGCTCAGCTACCCCGAGAAGCCCCTCGTACAGACAAAGGCCATGGAGGTCACAGGCTATAACAACAGGCCCGCAGGCCAGAACGCCATAGTCGCGGTCATGTCATACACGGGCTACAATATAGAGGACGCCCTTATCTTCAACAAGAGTAGTGTAGACAGGGGGTTCATGAGGTCAACCTTCTTCAGGCTATACACCGCGGAGGAGCGCAAGTACCCCGGCGGCCAGGAGGACCGCCTCACCATACCCGAGCCTGGCGTTAGGGGCTACAGGGGCCTTGAGTACTACCGCAAGCTAGACGCCGACGGCATAATATCCCCCGAGGTCGAGGTCAGTGGGGGAGAGGTGCTCATAGGCAAGACCAGCCCGCCCCGCTTCGTAGAGGAGTTCAGGGAGTTCGGATTCGGCGCCTCCGCGAGGAAGGACACTTCGGTCACCCTCAGGTATGGGGAGAAGGGGGTTGTGGACTCTGTCTTCATAACCGAGACCGCTGAGGGAGACAGGCTCGTCAAGGTCAGGGTCAGGGACTACCGCATACCCGAGATTGGCGACAAGTTCGCCAGCAGGCATGGGCAGAAGGGCGTCATAGGCATGCTTATACCCCAGTACGACATGCCCTACACCGAGGAGGGCATTGTGCCCGACATTATAATCAACCCCCACGCATTCCCCTCCCGTATGACCCTGGGCCAGCTCATAGAGAGCATGTCGGGCAAACTGGGCGCGCTTGAAGGAAGGACGGTGGACGCCACGCCCTTCTCAAAGGAGCCCATAGAAGAGATAAGGCTCCGGCTCATGAAGCACGGTTACAGCCCCGATGGAAGGGAGGTAATGTACGACGGCCGGACAGGCGAGATAATCGGCCAGACCATTATGATTGGGGTGGTCTACTACCAGAGGCTGCACCACATGGTGGCAGACAAGTTCCACGCGAGGGCGAGGGGCCCCGTCCAGCTGCTCACCCGCCAGCCCACTGAGGGAAGAGCGAGGGAGGGCGGCCTCAGGTTCGGCGAGATGGAGAGGGACGCCCTAGTGGGCCACGGCACGGCGCTGCTGATAAAGGAGAGACTCCTCGACAACAGCGACAAGACAATAGTCTACGTGTGCAACAAGTGCGGTCACATTGGATGGTTTGACAGGAACCGTAACACCCTCGTGTGCCCCATACATGGTGACAAGGGGGACCTCCACCCCGTCGAGATGTCCTACGCGTTCAAGCTCCTCCTACAGGAGCTCATTAGCATGGGCATAGTGCCCCGGCTCCGCGTGACGGAGGTGTATGAGAAGGAGGAGTGAGCCATGTCCTACCTACCACAGTCGACGCTCAAGGTCCTGGAGAAGATAAAGTTTGGGGTATTGTCACCTGATGAGATTAGGAAGATGAGCCGGGTTCAGATAATAACAGCGGAGACCTACGACGAGGACGGCATGCCAATACAGGGCGGCGTTATGGACCCCCGACTTGGCGTGATAGAGCCCGGTCGCAGGTGCCCCGTCTGCGGGAACACCATGCATGGTTGCCCCGGGCACTTCGGCCACATAGAGTTAGCCAAGCCCGTGATACACATAGGTTATGTGAAGCAGATATACGACCTCCTACGGGGCACCTGCTGGAAGTGTAGCAGGATACTTTTGAGCGAGGATCAGATAAAGGAATACTTGAGCCTCATGGAAAGACTTGAAAGGCTGTTCCCCAACCTGAAGCCCAGGCTCATTGAGCACATAAGGCAGAAGACCGCCAAGGTTCAGGAGTGCCCCCACTGTGGGGCCAAGCAGAAGAAAATCAAGCTGGACAAGCCAACCAACTTCTACGAGAAGGACAAGGGCGTAAGGAAGCTCTCCCCCGACGAGATAAGGGCCCGTCTTACACACATTCCCGACGATGACGTTAGGCTTTTTGGCATCGACCCCAAGGAGGCCAGGCCCGAGTGGTTCGTGCTCACCGTTATACCCGTCCCCCCCGCCCAGGTTAGGCCCAGCATCATGCTCGAGACGGGTGTGAGAAGCGAGGACGACCTGACACACAAGCTGGTGGACATAATAAGGGCGAACAACAGGCTCAAGGAGAGTATGGATGCCGCCGCGCCTCCCATTGTGATTGACGACCTTTGGGAGCTTCTCCAGTACCACGTGACGACCTATATCAACAACGAGGTCCCCGGCATACCACCCGCCCGCCACAGGACGGGCCGTGCCCTCAAGACCCTCGCACAGAGGCTCAAGGGCAAGGAGGGCAGGTTCAGGGGCAATCTGTCGGGCAAGAGGGTCGACTTCAGCGCCAGGACCGTGATATCCCCCGACCCCAACATAAGCATAAACGAGGTCGGTGTCCCCGAGGAGATGGCCAAGCTCCTCACCGTCCCCATGAGGGTCACGCCTTGGAACATAGAGGAGGCCCGCAAGTACGTGATGAACGGGCCCTACAAGTGGCCTGGTGCTAACTACATAATTAGGCCCGACGGCAGGAGGACTGACCTCCGGTTCTTCAAGGACCGCAAGGCCCTCGCAAGCTCCCTTACGCCCGGTTACATTGTGGAGAGGCATCTAATAGACGGGGACATTGTGCTATTCAACCGACAGCCCAGCCTGCACCGTATGAGTATAATGGCCCACAAGGTGCGAGTTCTCCCGGGCAAGACCTTCCGCCTAAACCTCCTAGTATGCCCTCCCTACAACGCTGACTTCGATGGGGACGAGATGAACCTCCACGTGGTGCAGACCGAGGAAGCCCGAGCCGAGGCCCTGGAGCTCATGCTGGTCCAGGAGCACATACTGTCCCCCAGGTACGGTGGACCCATAATTGGGGGCCTCCAGGACTACATTAGCGGTGCCTATCTACTCACCACCAAGTCCACCCTACTCACTGAGGAGGAGGTCATGGACCTGCTCTCGGTGACGGACTATAAGGGAGAGCTCCCTGAGCCAGCTATAACCAAGCCCGTCAAGATGTGGACTGGGAAGCAGCTGGTCAGCCTCTTCCTCCCACCCAACTTCAACCTCAGGGCAAAGACAAGCGTCAACGCGGGGAGGCTTAAGTGCGAGGATGAGGACTGTTTCAACGACACCTACCTTGTTATAAAGAAGGGCAAGCTCCTGGCGGGAGTGTTGGACAAGAAGAGCATAGGGGCGCAGCAGCCCGAGAGCTTCTACCACTGGATTGTCAAGGAGTACGGAGTCGACTATGCGAGGTTCCTTACAGACAACATGTTCAGGATGTTCATAAGGTATATCGAGAAACACGGGTTCACCATGAGCCTCGACGACGTGGAGATACCCCCTGAGGCCGAGGAGAGGATAAGGGAGATTCTAAAGGAGGCGGAGGAGGACGTGGCCCAGCTAATAGAAGCCTACCGCAAGGGTGAGCTCGAACCCCTCCCCGGCATGACCCCGGAGGAAACCCTTGAGACCAAGATAATGGAGAGGCTCAGTAGGGCCAGGGACCAGGCAGGCGAGGTCGCGGCGGAGTACCTGGACATTTTCAACAATGCCCTCATAATGGCGAGGACCGGGGCAAGGGGCAACATACTCAACCTCACCCAAATGAGCGCGGCCCTCGGACAGCAGAGCGTCAGGGGAGAGAGGATAAACAGGGGATACAGGGGAAGGCCACTACCCCACTTCAAGCCCGGTGACCTCATGCCAGCCGCACGGGGCTTCGTGTACAGCAGCTTCAGAACAGGCTTGTCACCCGTTGAGCTCTTCTTCCACGCTGCTGGCGGTAGGGAGGGCCTCGTCGACACAGCTGTGAGGACCAGCCAGAGCGGCTACATGCAGAGGAGGCTGATAAACGCCCTCATGGACATAAGGGTCGAATACGATGGAAAGGCGACGCTTCCTGACGGGACGGTTGTCCAGTTCTCCTATGGTGAGGACCAGGTGGACCCGGCCCGCAGCGACCATGGTAAGCCCGTCAATGTTGATCGCATTATAGAGCGTGTCATCGGCCACGAGCTATAGGAGGTGATGAGTATGGGTAAGAAGACTGGGTCGAAGCTGGATGTGGAGAAGATAGTCCGCGACAGGGCTGGGGGGAGGCTTCCCGAGAGGATTGTCCAGGAGCTTGTTGAGAAACTAGAGGAGTACAAGTCAAAGCTTGACAGAAAGAAGGTGGAGGAAATAGTCGACCTGACTGTGAGAGAATATGAAAGCAGGCTCGTGGACCCTGGGGAGCCTGTTGGAATCGTGGCGGCACAGTCCATCGGTGAGCCTGGAACCCAGATGACCCTCAGAACCTTCCACTATGCCGGCGTCCGTGAGCTAAACGTCACCCTGGGCCTCCCCCGGCTGATAGAGATTGTAGATGCCCGCAAGACCCCCTCTACTCCCATGATGGAGGTCTACCTTGACGAGAAGCATAGGCATGACAAGGAGAAGGCTATGGAGGTTGCCAAGAAGATAGAGCACACGAGGATAGAGAACGTGGCCAGCGAGATTATAGCAGATCTCTACACGAACTCCATTAGGGTTGTCTTGGACCCGGAGATGCTTGAGGACAAGGGGGTCACGACCCAGGATGTTGTTAATGTTATCAAGAAGATGAACATTGGCAACGTGAGCGTGGAGGACGAGTACATAATCGTCGTGGAGCTCAAGGAGGAGGGCGACCTCTCCTACATCACCCGTAAAAAGGAGAGGATAACCAACGCCAAGCTCAAAGGGATAAGCGGGATAAAAAGGGCCATAATACAGACCCGGCAAACTGAGAATGGAGAGGAGTACGTGATAATCACGGACGGCTCTAATCTAGCGCAGGTTCTCAAGGTGAAGGGAGTTGACCCCACCCGCACCACGACCAACAACATAAGCGAGATTGAGAACGTGCTGGGAATAGAGGCGGCGAGGCAGGCTATAGTCAACGAGATTATGAACGTCCTCCAAAACCAGGGCCTCGACGTGGACATAAGGCACGTCTACCTGGTCGCCGACATAATGACCCACACGGGTAGGGTTAGGCAAATAGGAAGACACGGGGTCACTGGTGAGAAGGAAAGCGTGCTGGCGCGGGCTGCGTTCGAGATGACCACCAAGCACCTCTTCGACGCCAGCGTGGAGGGGAGAGAGGACCTTCTGAAGGGCGTCACGGAGAACGTTATCGTTGGACAGATAGTCCCCGTGGGTACGGGCATGGTGGACGTATACGTGGATGCGAGGGGTATGATGAGGAATCAGTCAAGTGGCTCGGGAGAGGGGGAGGCCTGAAGCTATATCAATAAAAACCCATGACCTACAAAAACGTGATTGGCGCATTGAACACGCATAACATGCCCTCCGAGTAACACTGCGTGTCGTGGCACAGAGGGTGGATAGAGAATGCCTGGACTGGAGCAGGAGCTGAGGACCGCCTACAGGACCGGAAAGCTAGAGCTTGGTACAAAGTCAACAATAAGGAACCTAAAGCTAGGCCGGGCCAAGATGGTCATAATAGCCTCCAACGCAGACCCCTCCGTCAAGGAGGACATCAGCAGATACGCCAGACTCTCCGGTATACCAGTGGTGGAGTTCAACGGCACAAGCTTAGAACTAGGCACCGTCCTGGGTAAGCCCTTCCCCATACAGGCGCTCGCCGTGCTTGATGCTGGTGACTCGAACCTCTTAGAGTTCGCCGAGGAGTCTGGGTAGCAACCAGTCGCCCCCAGGCGCTAGTCCATGGTCAAGGAGAGTGGGCACGTGATCCCAGTGAACCAGATGGGTGTGAGCCTATCTGAGAGAGGGATGCTCCCGACAGTAGGTCGTGGTGGAGGGGATATGTTTGCCTGAAAGGAGATTAACACCCGATGAGCTAAGGTACATGGCTCTTTTCCAGGACATAACGGGTGCTACGGTGAAGGACTGCGTTATCGACGACGAATATAACAGGATTATATTCGTAGTGGGCAAGGGTGATGTGGGTAAGGCAGTTGGGAGGAAAGGTTCGAACATAAGGAAACTGAAGAAGATCATGGGTAAGGACATAGAGGTGGTAGCGGAGGGCGAGACCATTGAAGACATGGCCCGCAACGCCGTCTCACCGGCAAGGGTTAAACAGGTCCGGACCGCAAGGACCGGTAACAGGACCACGGTTTACATACACGTGGATAGCAAGGACAAGGGGACCGCTATTGGGAAGAATGGCAAGAATGTTGCTCGTGCACGCATTCTTCTGAAACGTTACTTCGATGTTGATAATGTAGTGATAAAGTAGGCTCGACGGAGCCTACCTCCGCAAGAGGGTTAGCGACCAAGAATTATTAACCCCATTTACGCCACACAGGTAGTGGTAAGAAAGAGGGAAGGGGTCATGACAGGCAAGAAGTCCCCCATGGGCCTCTACGCGGCCAGGAACCTGAGAAGAAAGAGGATGAAGTTCAAGTGGAGCCAGCAGGAGTTCAAGAGGAAGATGCTGAAGCTAAAGGAGAAGACCGACCCCCTCGAGGGCGCCCCAATGGCAAGGGGCATAGTGTTGGAGAAGGTAGGTGTAGAGGCGAGGCAGCCCAACTCTGCAGTCAGGAAGTGTGTCAGGGTGCAGCTTGTGAAGAATGGTAAAGTTGTGACAGCTTTCGTCCCAGGAGACGGTGGCCTGAACATGATTGACGAGCACGATGAAGTTCTTATCGAGGGCATCGGAGGCCCCAAGGGACGGTCAATGGGAGACATCCCTGGCGTGAGGTACAAGGTAGTAACCGTGAACGGTGTTTCTCTCAAAGCCCTTCTACTGGGCAAGAAGCAGAAGCCCATACGATAACGGGCATCATCAGTACAAAGAACTATTAACCCACGGCTTTCTTGGAATGAATTGAGGCCCTCTCTACCATCTGGTGGTGTTCTCGTGGAGACTCCTCCAGCTTCCGATCTGGGTAGTGACTATGCCCGTGTGCTCAGCATTGACGCCTTCGTAGCTCCAGGAAACCCTAATGTCCCTGTAATTGTCCTCCACCTTGAGGACGGGCTTGACCTTACACTCTACTACGTTCCCTTCGAGATCGTGGAGGCCATAAACAGCTACCAGGGTGTGGACATTTCTATAGAAAACGTAATAGGGAGTGACAGGGAGAGCATATTCGACCTCCTCGTGAGCCATGATGACCTCAGAAACGTGCTAACAGATGACCTCGCCTACGTTGTCATAGATGAGCTTGATGACAACACCATGCTCTTCACTGCGAGGGTCATATTCTCCAATGGTAAGATGAGGGTCGAGAGGAGAATGATACCCAGCCATGCCGTATTCCTTGCCTATATCTCAGGCCGTCCCATATACGTGAAGAGGGAGTTGGCGAGACAGCAGTTAGAGGAACAGAGGGACTACGACACCGAGTAGCCTATCAACTTTATAATCCCTCCAAAGTGGAAAAAGCATGTAGGATGCCTCAATGGATTCCTCGCCCCAGCAGAGGGTATAGGACGCATTCATGAAGGTCCGGGATGGTCGCCATGGTCGAACTACGTGAAGAAAGCATAATGCCTGTTGAGATAAAGTTGTTCAACAAGTGGAGTTATGAGAATGTCGAGGTCAGGGACCCCAGCCTCAAGAAATACATAAGCCTGAGGCCTGTCATAGTCCCCCATACTGGGGGAAGGCACGAGCATAGGCGGTTCGGCAAGGGCCAGGTGCCTATAGTCGAGAGGCTCATGAACAAGCTGATGCGCCCCGGGCGCAACATGGGTAAGAAGCACCTTGCGTACAATATTGTGAAGAAGGCCTTTGACATAATATATCTCCAAACTGGGGAGAACCCCATACAGGTCCTAGTCAGAGCGATAGAGAACTCCGCCCCCCGTGAGGAGACCACTAGGATAATGTACGGTGGCATAATCTACCACGTGGCGGTAGATGTGGCCCCCCTCCGGAGGGTGGACCTGGCCCTCAGGCACCTTACCGAGGGAGCCCGCAACTGTGCCTTCAACAATCCCAAGCCAATAGAAGAGTGCCTGGCGGAGGAGATCATGGCGGCCGCACAGGGAGACACTAGGAGCTACGCGATGTCACGCAAGGAGGAGATCGAGCGCATCGCCCTGAGCAGCAGGTAACGGGCTTTCTCCCACAGTCTTCTCACCCTTCGTAGCCTGAAAAAGTTTAATATGTCCTCTTGGGCGGTAATGTTAATTAGCCCGCCCCACCCAAGCGGGTGGGCGAAGATTACCCTTCCCAGGAGGCATATTCAGCCCCAGGTTACGTACTGGAAGGAGTGTGGTACCCGATGAGCGAGAAGCCCCACTTGAACCTGGTAATAATAGGACACGTGGACCACGGTAAGAGCACCCTGGTGGGCCACATACTCTACAGGCTGGGGTTCATCGACCCCAAGAAGATGGCTGAGCTAGAGGAGCAGGCCAAGCAGAAGGGCAAAGAGTCGTTCAAGTTCGCCTGGCTCCTTGACCGGCTGAAGGAGGAGAGGGAGAGAGGAGTCACCATAGACCTGGCCTTCATGAAGTTCGAAACCAAGAAGTACTACTTCACCATAATCGACGCTCCTGGACACAGGGACTTCGTAAAGAACATGATAACTGGCGCAAGCCAGGCCGACGCTGCAATTCTAGTGGTCAGCGCCCGCAAGGGAGAGTTCGAGGCGGGCATGAGCCCTGAGGGCCAGACCAGGGAGCACCTGATACTCGCCAAGACCATGGGCATCGACCAACTGATAGTTGCTGTCAACAAGATGGACGCCAGCGAGCCCCCGTGGAGCGAGCAGAGGTACAAGCAGATAGTCGACGTGCTCTCCAAGTTCATGAAGGGCCTGGGCTACGACCCCAGCAAGATACCCTTCATACCAGTCAGCGGCTGGACTGGCGACAACCTCATAGAGCGCAGCCCCAACATGCCCTGGTACAACGGCCCCACACTGGTCGAGGCCCTGGACAACCTACAGGTGCCCCCCAAGCCCGTGGACAAGCCCCTCCGCATACCCATACAGGCAGTCTACGCTATTAGCGGAGTTGGAACGGTGCCTGTAGGCAGGGTAGAGTCGGGTGTCCTGAAGGTTAAGGACAAGGTAGTGTTCATGCCACCAGCGAAGGTCGGCGAGGTCAGGAGCATAGAGATGCACCACACCCAAATAGAGAAGGCCGAGCCCGGCGACAACATAGGCTTCAACGTCAGAGGAGTCTCCAAACAGGACATAAAGAGGGGAGACGTGGCGGGCCACGTCAACAACCCGCCAACCGTGGCCGACGAGTTCACTGCTAGGATCTTCGTCATATGGCATCCCTCCGCCATAACCGTCGGATACACCCCAGTGGTACACGCCCACACTGCTAGCATATCGGCCAGGATAAGCGAGATTGTCTCCAAGCTAGACCCAAGGACGGGTAAAGAGCTAGAGAAGAATCCCCAGTTCCTCAAACAGGGAGACGCAGCTATTGCAAAGTTCATACCAATCAAGCCAATGGTTGTTGAGAAGTTCAGCGAATTCCCCGCCCTAGGCCGCTTCGCTATGAGGGACATGGGCAAGACCGTAGGAATCGGTATAATAACCGATGTAAAGCCAAAGCAGATACAGATAAAGGCCTAAAGGTTTTTTAACCAAAACAAACCCGCAGGCAGCGTACGCGGCCCCGTCTTATCTATATTTTATGAAGCAAGATAGGCCAGCCACTTGGCTTGTAAGCCTTATTAATCCCAATGACCTTCAAACCACATTGGCCACCCCGGGAGCGTGAGCGATATGCCCACCATAGCGAGGATAAGGCTGTGGAGCACCAACATAGAGTCACTCGACAAGGTAACAAACCAGATAAAAACCATAGCAGAGAAGGCGGGGGTCAAGATACGCGGTCCAGTCCCCCTGCCGACCAAGCGCCTCGTTGTGCCGGTCATGAAGCTTCCCCACGGCGAGGGCTCCAAGCATTGGGAGAAGTGGGAGATGCGTATACACAAGCGCCTCGTGGATGTGGCGAGTGACGAGAAGGTTATGAGGCAGATAATGAGGATAAGGGTACCCGAGGACGTATATGTCGAGATCGAGCTAATCTGAGAAAAACTTGTTATGGGACAGGTGTTTTACCCCCCCCATCTCCCTACATAACATTACATTACTCATTACATTACTGTTTTGAAGGCTGATGTTCCCCGCCTACTGGGGACCCCATAGATTTTATGAAACTAGCAAACCCATCCAGGCTACACTCTCCTTCAATCGGGCAAGCAAGTATAAACACCCGTCCTGACTCGCTATAATAGAGAAGGCCTCCACGGGGAGCAAGGGGCTGACGGGTAAGCAATAAAAGAATTATCTCGGAGGGTAGTCTCGTCTTCTCCCTAATCGTCTTACCAAGCCGCTCCCAGAGAGTCGTGGGTGAGAGAGGGCGTGGAGCCACAGTCTCCGTAGGGTGGACGACATTTTCATAGGGGTAGGCGCTGGCGAAGACCCTGAGTCCAGCCCCACGAAGCTTTCCAAGAGCCCGATCTAGGTCATCAAAGCTGACCGTGGAGGTCCTCAAGACAATAATCAAAATCAACACCGTTTTTGATCAACTTCACCCGGCTTTGGGGGAGAAAAGTTTTTTCCCCTCAACACACTAGTCATAACTTGGGCCCCGCCAGGGGGGAGCCGCCGTAGCTCAGCTGGTAGAGCGCCCGGCTGAAGAGCACTACGAAATGCTCCGACACCGGGTTGTCGGGGGTTCAAGTCCCCCCGGCGGCACCACTCGCTTAGCCTATTTCTCACGCGTATTAGGAGGGATGTCCATGGTTAAGGCTATTTCTGACGCCCAGGTCGCCATACTTGCCGGTGGCCTGGGCCTAAGGCTCCGGCCCATAACGGAGAAGATACCCAAGCCCATGATAGAGGTCTCGGGGAAACCAATACTTGAGTGGCAGGTCCTTTGGTTCAGGGAGAGTGGGTTCAGGCGATTCGTGTTCCTCGTCGGCTACAAGCGCGAGGTCATAATGAACTACTTTGGCGACGGCAGCAGCTGGGGGGTGGAGATACGCTACTCGGTCGAAGAAGAGCCCCTTGGCACAGGCGGTGCCCTGCGGAACGCCCTCGATAAAATAGACTCGCCAATAATACTCATGAGCAACGGGGACATTGTCACTACCCTCGACCCACGAAGACTCGCAGACGCCCTTCTAGTCAACAAAGGGGACACAGACATAGTAATCGCCAGCGTGGAGCTTCCAAGCCCCTACGGTGTGCTCGACGTTGACCCCGAGGGGAGGATAAAGGCCTTCATCGAAAAACCTCGCCTCAGAAACACATGGATAAACGCGGGGGTATACGCCCTGGTAAGAGAAGTGGTGAGGGAGGCTCCCCGGAAGGGTGATTTGGAGAAAACCCTATTCCCCCAAAAGGCCGAAGAGGGCAGGGTAAGAGCCGTCCTCTACTATGACACTCCCTGGATTAGCGTGGACAGCTTCAAGGACATAAAGGAGGCCGAGAAGATAATAGAGAGACGCACACAATCTTGAAAACCCCTAACACCGAAACTATTATACTTGGGCCAGATCATCAGGGCTGTGAGGGCCGGGGTGCCCGAGCGGACCAAGGGGCCAGCCTTGAGAGCTGGTGCCCCTACGGGGCGCGCGGGTTCGAATCCCGCCCCCGGCGCCATTCTCATCTCTTCTCAGCTAAAGGGGGTGAATTTATTTACCTTCTTCCGCTTTCTCCACTTGAAGCCCGGGTATATGCTTGTATAAAGACTCGTTTATTGACCCTTAAATGTACCATCTCTTACCTGGTGATGCTTTTGGCGAGGAGTCAGCTCACTTACATAATGGCAGGAGCATTGGCAGGAGTCCTTGTCATAGTAGCAATACTGGCACTCTTGGGCTATTTCTCAACACCCCCGGCACCCGAGGTAAGGCTGAAGGCCTCCACCATAACCGTGGGCCTGTCCACCTTCGACATAGTAGAGAAGAGGCCACACCTCTTCGAAGACCTCCCCGTGAGCATAGAGGTGGTCCGATACCAGGTGCCCCCCCAGAGCATAGACTCCCTGCTCAAGGGTGAGACACAGCTGACAGTCATACCCGTGGAGCTCGCTGGGAGCGTTATGCTCAAGGACAAGGACGTCTACATAATCGCCGTAGACAATATGATGAACCAGGCAATAATAGCCCCCGGCGACTCAGACATACAGGACCCCCAGGACCTGAGAGGCCGGAGAGTAGCAGCGGTTGTGGGTAGCGGTACCTTCGCCCTCTTCAGGAGCTTCATGAAAACACTCTACGGGATAAACGTGTCCCCCGAGGGACCCAGCGACGTCATAGTTGTTAACGTAAGGCCGGGCGAAACGCTCACGGCTCTCGAGAAGGGAGACGTGGACGCAGCGGTGATCTGGGACCCTATTGTAAGCCTAGCGGTAAGCACCAGGGGGATGAAAATAGTGGCAGAATACAACGAGTTGTGGGGCAGGGTGAACCCCGGGCTCCCTGCTCCCATGCTCGTCTGGATAGCACGTGGGGAAGTGGTCAAGGATAAAGAGGTTCTCAGACAAGTGCTAGAGATCCACAGGCGTGCGGCGGAGTACTGGAATGTCAACCTCACGGGCACCATAAGCGTGCTCATGGACCTTTACAACCTGCCCCAGGACGTTGCGGAGAAGGTATGGCAGAGGAACCGGATGGACGCGCACAACTGTATCACAGAGTGGATGAGGGATGCCATGGTCAAAGTCTGGGAACTCGCCATGAGAGGGGGTTACTTGGATGAGATGCCCCCTGTGGACAATATTATTACATGTTCCTACATAGAACGCTAAGATATCCCTAGCGTTTGCCGCGGACTGGAAGGCGGTGGTTGTTTTGGAGAGGCAAGGGGACCGGGATGCTTCGCTGAGAGCTTGGCTCCTCGTCTTCGGGTTTTTCACACTCTCATGGCTTGTATTAAGCATCGTCTTCCCCCGCATAATGCCCGGCCCCCTAGAGTCGCTAGCCTTCCTCTATAACAACCTGGCCACAGCCACACGGGACGCCCTAATCACGGTAACCAACACCATCCTGGGATTCATCCTAGCCCTAGGAGCTTCTCTTGCCCTATCCCTGGCATGGCTTAGGGGAGGCCTGGCCGCCCTTGTCGTGGAGAGGATAAATATTGTCGTACAGAGCGTCTCCGCCCTAGTATGGGCAATCGTCTTCCTACTCGTATTCGGCTACACTAGTAGGTTTTCATCGATTGGCGTAGCTGCGGCCACCGCCTTCCCAATACTGCTCTCCGGTCTCACAAAGTCGCTGGAGACCACAAAGGCGGAGTACGGTGAACTCGCAAGTCTCCTAGGGAAGAGCCGCTCATGGGAGTTGAAAGAAGTTTACCTCCCAGCAAGCGTGCCCGCTCTCGTGGCATCAAGCCGCTCCGCGATAGGGGCGGCGCTCAGAATAAGCGTTGTCGCTGAGGCCTTCGGGGGTGCAGGTGGGATTGGCTACAGGATGTGGATGTTCTACGAGCTGCATCAGTACGAGGGCTTCCTAGCCTGGTCGCTCGTCCTCATTGTACTGATGCTGGCCCTCGATAGGCTGGTCCTTAAATGGGCCGAGGAGTGGAGCAGGAGGTGGATGTCATGATAGTGGCCATTGCAAGGGATCTGGAAGTGACGCTGTCGGGCCAAGCTGTTATAAGCGGTGTTGACCTGGAGCTGGGCGAGGGGGAGGCGCTGGGGATAGTGGGGCCAAACGGCGTGGGTAAGACCACTCTCTTGAAAACCATGGCGGGACTAATATCGCCCACGCGAGGCTCCGTGAAGCTCTACGCAAAGGCCTTCATGGTCCCACAGAACGACATGCTCCTCCCTTGGAAAACCCTGAGGGAGAACATACTCCTAGCCCACCCGGAGCCCCAGGCACCCGGTGCGAGGGAAGCCCTCAGTCAGGTTGCGACTCTACTGGGAATGGGGGACCACCTTGACAAGTACCCCCGCCACGTGAGCGGGGGTACGCGGAGGAAGGCAGCCATAGCCCGAGCCCTGGTCTCTGGTGCGAGGCTTCTACTCCTAGACGAGCCCTTCACTGGGCTGGATGTGGCCACTGTGGCTATGCTGGGGCGGCATCTCGCAGAGCTCAGGAGGAGGGGCTACCACATGATAGTGGTGAGCCACCAGCTGGCCGAGCTCGTAACCCTGGTTGACAGGGTTGCGATAATTGCGGGAAGACCGGGGAGGATTGTCAGCGTGATAGAGCTTGATGGACAGGGGGACGCTGGGGACAGGCTGGAGCTCCTCCGTAGGAAGCTTTTTCAAGCTATAGGTATGCAGGAGGACTATATGGGCTGAGTGAGCCTAGGCGTGGGCAAGGCCAGGGATTAACTCTAGGCCGAGTACTATGAAGGGGAAGGTAAGGTTCATGTTGAAGGCCATCCTGGTGTTTCCTATGAAGTGCTGGCCCAGGAGAACTGCCAGACCCGCCGCTAGCAGTGCTAGAGCCTGGGGATACAGAGTGGCTATCCGCGCATAGTGGGTAACGAGTAGGAGAGATGCAAGTACATGGTGGGCTAGGGCAACCCACCTTGCCCTACCCACGCCAAGCCACGCAGGTATGCTCCCCAGCCCCATTCTACGGTCAAATTCAGCGTCCTGTACACTGTATATTATGTCAAACCCAGCCACCCATAGGGCAACCATCACCACCAGGTCCCAGGGCACGGTGGTCATTACCTGGTGGAGGGAAGAGAGTTCGTCGCCCGAGGCCGCTACCGCTCCCCCGAACACGACCAGTCCAAGGCTCAGCCCGAGGTGTATGTGGGGATAGGCGTGCAACCTCTTAGCATAGGGGTAGGAGAGGGCGATAAGCGAAATAGGCCAGCTGAGCGCGAACGCGAACCTGTTGAGCAGGAAGCTTGACAGGTGGAACAGAGCAAGCCCTGCTAGCACCAGGAGCCACGCGAGCCTCAGGGATACGGCGCCAGTGACAAGAGGTCGGCCAGCGGTCCTGGGATTGCGGGCGTCTATATCACGGTCGGCGATATTGTTGAAGGACATGGAGGCGCTCCTAAGCCCCAGCACCGCAAGGGCCATCAGGAGCGCATCACGGGCAGTGAACCCATAGCCCGAGGCAAGAGCGCCCACGTATGCGAAGGGGAGGCTGAAGATGGTGTGCTCTATCCTTAACAGTCTCATAATGCCCGAGAAAACTCCCTTTCCCTCAGCCCGCCCGGGGTCCCAGCTCTCAGAAGGCCCCGGGTCACCCGATGCCAAGCAGGGGCCACTTCTCGTCAACCCTTCTCCGGGTCTCCTCGTCGACCTCCACCTCCTCCGGCCAGTCCCTGCCCCCGTACTCCTCGGAGGTCTTCCTCGTGGCGTCTATTGCGAGCTTGCTTCCATAACGGGGAACGGGAGTGCTGGGGTCCAGCTCATCGGCGTGCGTGTTGGAGATCACAAGCACGTCCCTCTGGGGATCCACGTGGCTCGAGACCGCCCATATCACTTGGTTGATATCATGGACGTTGATGTCCTCATCCACTATTATGAATATCTTCGTCAACGACAGCTGGCCCAGCCCCATGAGTGCCAGGGCAGCCTTCTTGCCATGGCCCGGGTACCTTTTCCTAATGGATACTATTGCCATCCCCTGGAAAACACCATGGGGGGGCAGGTGCATATCAACTATCTCCGGGAGAAGGGTCTGGAGGCTTGGTAGGAAGAGCCTCTCAGCAGCCTTCCCGATAACAACGTCCTCCAGGGGAGGCTTACCCGTAACGCTCCCAAAGTATACGGGGTCGTCCCTGTACCATATCCTATCCACCCTAAAATAGGGGAACCTCCTATCAGGGACATCATAGTAGCCAAAGTGATCCCCATAGGGGCCCTCCGGCCTGAGGTCGTCCAGCAGTATGCTCCCTTCGACCACGAACTCGCTATTCGCCGGAACTGGAACCCCGTTATCGAGGACAAAGACCTGCAGACCCTCGCCCCTAACCACCCCTGCGAAAAGGTGCTTGTCAATGGGATACGGCACTGGCATGGCTCCTGTCAGGAGGGTCCCAATATCACTGCCAATGACGATTGCTGCGGGTATCTCGTGTTCACCCCGACGCTCTGCGTCCTGGTGGGCCTGCATTCCACGCTTATGGGCCTGCCAGTGAACAACGCCCCCGCCATCCTCGTGCAACATGACCCTGTAGACCCCCATGTTCACCACCCTCTTCACGGGGTCGACCACGTGGATGAGGGGGTAGGTCAGGTAACGGCCCCCATCGCGGGGCCAGACCTTGAAGGCGGGAAGCCTGTCCAGGCGGGCCTCGCTGCCTTCGAGAACATTGCTGGTGAACCCAGCCCTGCCCACCTTCTTGGGCATGTACTTGCCCAGGCCGAGTACTTCTCCAAGGCTGCGCACCTTCTCCGAAAGAGTGAGGGGAGGGGGCCGGGCTACTGGCTCGAACAGCCTGGCACCAGCCTCCTCCAGACCGCCAACACCCAGGGCTCTGCAGAGTAGCTCGTAGCTGGCGAAAAGGTTACCCGCTACCCTGAAGCCCGGGTACCCCTTCACGTTGTTGAAGAGAATCGCCTTACCATACCCCCCATACATAAGCCTCCTTAGGATCTCGGGTATCTCCAGGATGGGGGAGACTTCAACACCTGTCTCGACGAGCCTTCCTTCCTTCCTCAGGAAGTCCAGGTAATCGCCCAGGTCCCTTGTCCGGGGCATCGGGAGCACCATCCATATTCTCGTGAGGCTCAGAAATAAAACCACCCGCAAGACACATTGTCGGAAAGGGTGACCGGCCTTGCCCTCAGCCTACGGGTCACAAGGGGTGGCAAGCCAGTACTACCTGGCAAGTCTCGCCGGCCTGAAGGTCCTTGAGGAGGGCGGCAACGCCTTCGATGCTGCCATAGCGATGAGCGCCGTCCTGACCGTCGCCCTCCCCCACACGGGTGACCTGGGAGGCGACGCCTTCCTACTGGCGATGACGCCCGGCGGCGAAGTTCTAGCCTATAATGGCTCGGGCAGAAGCCCGCGGACCTTCGACCCTGAAAGGTTCCTAGCAGAAAGGCCCCTGAGAGGACCCCTGACCCTAACCATTCCCGGACTAGTGGACACGTGGCACCACATGGTTGAGAACCACACCCGCCTCCCCCTTGGCAAGTTGCTATCGAAAGCAATCTCCTTAGCCAGCAACGGCCTGCCCACTCCCGAGCCCCTAGCAAGAGCAGTGGAGGCCCTGCGCTCCCAGCTATCATCATTCCCCGGCTGGAAAAGGACATACGACCACCTATACCCTGGGGCCACATACAGGCCTAAGGACAAGGCACGCGTGCTCGAGATCATCGCGAGGAAAGGCCCCCGTGCCTTCTACGAGGATGAGTCGGGGGTGACGAGCAGCATTGTAGAGGAGCTCGGGAGACAGGGGGCTGACGTCGGGGTTGAGGACTTCCAGGGTCACCGGGGAGAGGCGGTGAGGCCCCTTAGAACTAGCGTTGACTCAATCGAAGCAGAGCTATACGAGCTCCCGCCTAACAGCCAGGGTCACACGGGGCTCCAGATAATCAAGACAGTCGACCACCACCTTGGCACAATCTCTCCCCACAGGGATCTTAGGCTCTACCTACGAGCAGTAGGGCTGTCCTACGAGTACAGGGACCATAACCTAGGCGACCCCAGCTACATGCAGAAGACGCTGGAAGACCTTGAGAAAGACCTCGTCCACGAGAATCTAGAGGGGGAGGGATCACCCCCGGCTACTGTGGGAGGGGACACCACGTTCCTCACCGCCGTGGACAGGTGGGGCAACCTCGTGGGTTTCATACAGAGTCTCTACCACCCCTTCGGCTCGGGCCTTGTTGCCCGGGACATCGCCTTCCAAAACAGGGGACATGGCTTCAGCTTCGAGAAGGGGCTTCCCAACAGCCCCGCACCCGGCAAGAGGCCCCTCCACACCCTCTCAATACTAGGAGTAGTGAGGAGCGACAGGAGGCTCATGATAGGCTGCGCGGGGGGAGACCTCCGCCCCCAGATCCATGCGGTTGTGCTAAGCAACATCGCGGAGTCAGGCTGGATACTGTCCCGGGGCCTGCACAGGCCCCGAATACTTTTAGCCACGGAAGTCAAAAGGCTATCGGCTAAGATAGTCCTCGAGCAACCGCTAGAGGCTCATGTGCCACCAGGCTACAGTGTAGAGAAGATCGTCCCCAGCGCCGCAACCGGTATAGTGCAGGCAAGCCAGCTCACAAGCGGGGAGCTAGTCGAGACCGCTGCGGATCCCCGTTCAACGGGGGTAGCGTTGGCCTTATAGAGCACCTGGTCCCCTGTTAGACTACTGTTCGCTTGAACCTCTCCTCCTCCCACACCCTCCCCCTCTCATGGTAGCCCAGTGCCTCCCAGTACCCGTCCCTATACTCGTCGATAAAGTCCAGAACATGAACCCACTTGGCACCCTTCCACCCGTATAGATGGGGGAACACGAGCCTTGCAGGCCACCCCTGCTCCGGCTCCAGGGGCCTCCCGTTGAGCTTCAGGGCTATCATGGCCCGGGGGTCAAGGGCATCATCCCTGTGCACCACCGTGGTGTAGCCATCATAGCTTTCAACATACATCCAGTTGAACCCCTTGTCTATACCGAGCTTCTCCACCAGCCTCCTCACGGGCACCCCCTCCCACACCACGTTGGCCACCGACCAGCCTGTCACACAGTGAAAGTCCACCCTTAAACGCTCTAAGCCCAGGTTTTCCAGCTCCTCGAGGCCCAGGCGGGCTCGCTCGACCCCGTTCCGCTTAACGACTAGCCTCCAGAGCCTCTCGTCTACGCTCGGCTGGCCCATGACCTTGTATATGGTGAAGTCAGGGGCATAGTACTGGCCCGGTGGCAGCTTGGGCCGACCACTTCCCTCGCCCACGGCTTTTCACCTTCCCAAGAGCACTAGGGTCTGGTAGAGCTGTTTCCCCCGAGTAACTATCCTGACTCTTATCTTCCCGTTCTCCTCTACTGAGGGTCTGAGCCTGTAGAGCATATAGTTTGTCCCTATATTCTCGTTAGAATCCAGCACCATGGCACCGGGGTCCTTCGCCAGGCAGTCAATAACAGCGTCCCGGGCAACCTTCTTCACATCACCCAGCCCCTCCAACACCCGAGCTGGCTGA
Source organism: Desulfurococcales archaeon (assembly GCA_027048265.1). GTDB lineage: Archaea > Thermoproteota > Thermoprotei_A > Sulfolobales > Fervidicoccaceae > JALTXS01. The sequence goes on along the minus strand of JALTXS010000008.1, from coordinate 2,889 downwards.
ACATGGTGGAAGACCCCAACTATGCCACGGGGCAGCAGGGGCCCCGGGTCGGATTCTCTGCACAGCGTGAACCCCTTTGTCATCGTTCCACCCAATGGGATTAGGAGTGCTGGAGTTTTGTAAAAACGTTTTTAACCAGCACCGTTAATACCACATGAGAGCGCCTCCAAGAATAGCTTGGGAGGCTAAGCTCCCAGGCGGAGCAGTTTAGAGGCTTCCAACAAATAAGCTGCAGAGGGAGGTGATAGTGGTGAAATTCTGCCCCAAGTGCGGCGGCCTCATGGTGCCCGTAAGGGTCGAAGGGAAGCAGTACCTCCAGTGCACCAAGTGTGGGTACAAGGAGAAGGTGGGCAAGAAGAAGGAAGGCTACACGATAACCGAGAGGGTCGACAAGAAGTCCAAGGTCAAGACTACCTCGGTCATATCCAAGCCCGCCAGCCTGACCATGAGCGAGGAGGAACGCCAGCAGATGATGGAGGAGTACTACGAGGTCGCCCTAGACCTTATACAGGAGGAGATAGAGGGAGGAGAGGGAGAAGACTGAGACCCACGACATCCACATATAGACCCCACGACACTCCTTTTATCACGGCCGCCGAGACCGGGCGGCCGAGGTGTGCCCATGAATGGCGAGGCCACAGGGTCTCTCCCACCCAACGTCAGGCTTGTTAACCACCCCCTGGCCCAGGCCATCCTCACGGAGCTGAGGGACAGGTACACGGGCCAGATAGAGTTCCGGAAGGGCCTGGTCAAACTCGGCAGGCTCGTGGCCCTCCGAATTGTGGAGGACATGGAGGTGGTGGAAAGGAGCGTCACCACGCCCCTGGGCGTCGAGGCCCGGGGCATTGGTATCCCCGACATGGACAGGGTCGTGATAGTCCAGGTTCTGAGGGCCAGCATGCCCTTCGTCGAGGGCATGATAAAGATATTCCCCAAGGCCAGGATGGGTGTGGTAAGCGCCAGGAGGGTCGAGGAGAAGGGCATGACCGAGGACAAGAGGTTTGAGGTCGAGGTCAAGTACGTCAAGATACCCAGGATAACGTCTAGGGACACCCTCATAATAGCGGACCCCATGTTCGCCACGGGGAGCACTGCGGTGGAGACCATGAGGAGGATACTCGAGGGCCCCGAGAAACCGAAGCGCCTCGTTCTCGCAACGGTGATCAGCACGAGGCTCGCCATCGATAGGGTCCTGTCCGCCTTCCCTGACACGCTTATATACACGGTTTCTGTCGACCCCATGATAAATGAGCGGGGCTACATAGTCCCGGGCCTAGGCGACGCGGGGGACAGGGCCTTCGGCGAGTAGCCCTGTGGAGGGCCGGGGGGCTCCCCGTATATTTTATTAATGCAATAAAGTTATTGTCATTGATGAGACGCGAAGGGGTAGAACCGGGAAAGGGGTAGACAACGGGCACCCGGAGCCCCGGAGCACCACAGGAATCCCAAGGCCTGCTCAGGGTGAGGAACATGGTTACTGTTCTGGAGGTGCCTGCGGACAGGTTCATAGCTGAGCTCGCGGAGTACTTGAAGAAGAACGTGAAGGAGCTAAGACCCCCCGTATGGTCGGCCTACGTGAAGACGGGAACCGACAGAGAGCACCCTCCTATGCAGGAGGACTGGTGGTACATAAGGGCCGCCTCTATGCTGAGGAAGATGTACAAAACCCGCCAGCCTATAGGCGTTGGCACCTTCCGCGTCATATACGGGGGGCGTAAGAACTATGGCGTCGCCCCGGAGCACTTCGTCAAGGCCTCGGGGTCTATTCCTAGAAGTATACTGAAGCAGCTCGAGAGGGCAGGTTGGGTAAAGAAGGTGCCCGGCAGGGGAAGGGTCCTCACACCCAAGGCCATATCCGTGATGGACAAGCTTGCCTACCAGATCATGAAGGAGCTGGCCCAGGAGAGGCCCGAGCTGCAGAAGTACCTACAGTAGATTTCACGGTCCCAAGGAGGGGAGGACGGCTTGGCCCAGCCGGGGGACGAGTACGTGGACCCGGAGCTTGAGGAGATCAAGAGGAGGAAACTGCTGGAAATGCAGCAGCGCATGCAGGCGGAGGAAGAGAAACGCCGCATGATGGAGGCTGAGGCGCTGAAGAGGGAGCTGCTTAGGAAGATACTCACGCCCAAGGCAAGGGAGAGGCTGGCTAACGTGAAGCTCGTCCGCCCGGAGCTGGCCGAGCTCGTTGAGAACCAGCTCATAGCCCTCGCCCAGTCGGGCAGGCTCCCCATCCCCGTGGATGATGACCAGCTTAAGGAGATTCTCGCGGAGCTCGCCTCCCGCACGCGTAGGGATTTCAACATACGGGTTCGCGAGAAGTGACCTCATCCTTCTCACGGGTGACGCCCATGGCTCGCAACAAGCCTCTTGGGAGGAAACTCAGGCTTGCCCACGCCCTCAAGGCCAACGGGCCCATACCTGTATGGGTAGTCGCTAAGACGCGTAGGAAGGTCAGGTTCAACATAAAGAGGAGAAACTGGAGGAGGCAGAAGCTTAAGGCCTGACGCCTAGGGTAGGGGGTGCCAGTCTTGTCAGAGAAGAAGTCCTCGAAGGAGCTCGTCTACACTATTAACCTCTCGCGCCTATACTGGGGCCGCCGGGCCAACAGGGCCGCTAGGGCGATCAGGTACCTGAGGCAGTGGATCGCAAGGAGGACCAAAGCCAAGGAGGTCGTGATAGGAGAAGATGTGAACCGGGTTATATGGTCCCGGGGGATAGAGAAGCCTCCACGCAGGCTCAAGGTTAGGGTTATTATAGAAGGGCCGGTGGAGGAGAAGACTGTCAAGAGGACCCGGATTGTGAAAGATGAGAAGGGTGAGGCGAAGAAGAAGGAGGTTGAGGAAAAGGTTGTTGTATCGGTGGAGAAGGCCATAGTAAGGCTGTACGATG
>JALTXS010000007.1 GCA_027048265.1 Desulfurococcales archaeon | reverse complement strand
CCCATCCACCGTCCTTATACCTCACGTTCCTGTACCGCACGGTGCCAGCTGGCTCCCCGCAGTATTCACCTATCATCATACACCTGATACCCTTATTACTGCATATACTATACACGTGTTCAGGGTCCAGCTTGCTAGAGAAAATAATCTCATATTCCTCGCCCCCCTCGAGGACGGCCTTCTCCCACAGAGACTTCCCTTCGCCTTGCCTTAAATCCTCAAGCATCTTCGCTACAAAAGGTTCGGGTTCGGGCAGGTTGTTGAGACATATACCTGTGCCGCTTGACCGGGAGAGCATTATTAGGCTACGTAGCATCCCGTCACTTGTATCAATACTAGATGTGGCGTGTGCTTCTATCAGCATATGAGCTGCATCAATGACCACTTTGGGCCTCCACTTAACATTGCTTCCTAGGAGCTCTAGGGTTTGTTTTCCTAGCTTGTAGAAAAGTAACCTGATCAAACCCGGAAGCCCGTACCCGTTTACAAGAGTAGTGAACAGAGGCTCTCCAGGAGAGCCTCCTCCTCTTGGCACGAGTTTATTGCCAGCGACCCCTATGACAGAGACGCTTATCCAACCATATTCTCCTCCCGAGGCATTTGTGTCTCCGCCTAAGAATGAGAGACCGTATTGCATAGCAGAGTCACGTAGACCCTTGGCGAGGCTCTGGAGATAAACCTTGTCCACGTCCCTAGGCAATCCTAGGTCTATAGTAAAGCCTAATGGTCTAGCCCCCTTGGCAACGATATCAGCAACAGGGCCTGTGAGGGCACGCCAGCTCCAATCATAGGGCTCCTCCCAGGGGTATCTTGAAAACTTCTCGGTATTTCCATCTGTGCTTGCAACAATCCTTGGTGCATCGACTGGGATGTCGTGTGCATCATCAGGCCACTTCAGAATAGCTTCTCTAGGCTCTAGTTCTCCCAGAACACTCATTATGACCTCAATTGCCTCATCCTCTGCCAAGACCCTTTGCTTAGTCAAGTAGCTTCTTCCCTCACTACGACAGGTGTTCCTAGTAGCTTCCTCATGACGCTGTCAACAAACCTTATGAATACGCCCCTCTGCCCTAATATGGGACCTGCTTTACCCGGCTCTATCCTGACCACTATAGTGTTACCCTCTATATCAGCATCAAGGATGTGTTTAACAACCCAAGGGAGGGGATGTAGGGATTTTATGTATTGGGAGAGATCCAGCCCCGCCTCCACAACCCTTATGCTGAAACCTGTTATCTCCTCAACTTTTTGCACCCTCTCTCCACCTCGCCCAACTGTCCTGCCATGATGGCCCTGTTTAACAACAACAAGCATGTCGGGAGCAGACTTTGCCTCAGAGGGCAGGTTAAGGGTTCTCTTCTCAGGCCTGCAGTCGATAACGGTGACTATATCAGCGTCGGGGGCCATTCTTGAAACCTCTGACTTGACCCTCTGCTCGTCCTCACTTAGGTTCCTTTTCCTCATCTTGAGCTCAAGCAGGAGTCTAACCGCTTTCTGCGCACCTGGCCTTACTATATCGCGTAAACCGAGGTCCACTACAGCTGCATCTTCCTCTCCCAGGAGAAGCTCCCTTAGCTGGAGTATCTGTGAAACAGGCTGTTGACTTGTCTGGAAGACAGGGTCTCCTGCAACAACTAGCTTGGAGTATCTCCCGATACGAGATATTATCTCCAACATGCTCTCAACAGGAACATTCTGCACATCGTCTACAAATACAAACGTGTTATCAAAGGTACGTCCCCTGAGATAGTGTGTATCTGAGAATTTTATCTTCCCTTGGGAAATCATATCAGAAAGGAGTTCCTTGCCAATATGGGGGAGCAGAAGATCCTCTAGATATTCTCTAACAAGCTTTGAATAGGCCTCGCCCAGCTCTGCCATGCCTAGCTCTCTACCAGTCTCTACATCCACTACGGGCTTCGCTATTACTATACGGTCGAACACGTCACTACCAAGCTGGGTGAAACCATATGAGAGTGTTATGAGGCTTTTACCTGTCCCCGTGGGGCCGAACACGCCTACTATCTTGTAGCTGGACTCTCCCAAGGCTTGCAGTAGCTTCCTTTGACCCTCTGTCAATGGTTTGAGCCCGCTTGGCAAGGCTGGATACTCGATCTTATCCTGTTTCTTCGAACCTTTCCTACGTGACATCATGGTTCACCTCTTTCCCTAGAAGCTCTTTCAACTTGTCTATCCTTCTCCAGCCCTCTTCAAGCATGCTGTTAAGCAAACTTGTAAGCCTCTCCAGCTCACCGGTCTCAATATATATGGCTTCGTTGTCTTTAAACGGTATTGTTACATGGACTCCACTCACGAGCTCCACGAGCCACCCTTTATCAGAGCATCCCATTATACCCGAGTGCTTGAAGCCAGCCTCGCGTGCAACCCTTATTAGGTTAAGAGCCTCGGCCTCATCCAGGGTCATAATGTGGAGGATAGGGCCTGTAGCCTGAACCCAGAACCTCTTCATAGGCCTAATCTCGAGAACCTTCCTCAGTACACTGGAATCAACAGGGTCATGGGTTTTAAAAACCACATTATCATCATCCCTCTCCCATGGGTAGTAAGAGTCCAGAACAATGACTCTTCCACTACAGGAACTGGTTGTATATGACTTCTTGCGCTTGTTTATCACTTTCAATAAGCCGAGAATCCTCCGGTCAAGATACCCTATGTCAAGGTCCTCGTAAATTCTCTTCACGAACAACTTCTTGCGATCACTCCACCGTGCCAACGATGGTGAGCACAATGGCTTGTCACTCATACACTGTATACCCCATCGTAGAAGATGTACCTATGCGTAAACTCACCCCTGTCTTGTAATGAGTGTCTATGGGGTTTATTGTCATTGCCATAGTAAATACGTCGGGACATCCCGTGCGCCTATACAAGCTTAAATAACATAGTGTTGTGTGAGTGAGGATCCGGCAATTAGAAGACACCTTTAGGGACTTAGTGAATGTCATCGGGAGACTAAGATACTCCTATGAGACACCGAGCAGAGCAGACAACGGGAGGTGCCCCAAAATGGGGACTATATTACCTCTTGCCAGCCTGTTTTCTGTAAACCTCTTCCCTTATCTCTTTTGCTAGGTTTATGCATCCAGTGCCCCTCTCTAGGAGGCCTTTCTCGACAAGTCTGTCAATAACCTCCTCCGGGTTTCCAATCTTTTCTAGAACCTTGAGTTCTCTTGTGGCGACTATCTCTCCCACGGATATATTGTTCAAGAAATAGTTTAGAACCCTTCTCTCTTCCTCTCCTAGGCTCTTTAACAAGTTATAGATGTTTACAGCATCATTTCCCATGCAGACCGCTCAGCCCTCTGCTGAGTTTTCATTGATGCACCATTAGTTGCAATCATGTAGCCTATCGCGTATCTTATGGCCTCGCTTCTACTCGAGAAAATGCCCTGTTCAACCATTTTATCAATGGTATTTATAAGCTCTCGGGGGATTTTGCATGTTACGAGCACGCTTTTGGAAGACCTAGGCATAATGATATCACCGTTTTCGTGATTCTCGACGGTGTGTCAAATCCAGTTGCAAGTTATGTGTTGGAGACCTTTTTAAGCCGGGAAACAATGTATGCCCAGCCCTCCTATTTAGGGAGTTAGTGTTATTTCTACGAGCGCCCCGCCTCCGAATATGACAAAGAGAGGTGCGATACCAAGGAGAAGTATGTGTGCCATAAGAAAGACCAGAAGGTAGTCCCCATAGAACCTCAGACTACCCCTCACCACCTTTGATACGAAGAGGCTGGAGAAAACAACTATAACCATGTTAGAGTAAAAGGAGAGGACCCATGCCCTGTCAATAGGCAAGCTCGCGGAGAGAAAGCCCCCCAGAGCAGCTCCCAAGCCCCCTTGCTGGAAGTTGTAGGACAGGTAAAGAAGGAACAGAGTGGCTCCCTCGAAGACTATTAGGGCTAGCATTGATATGTAATAATATGGCCTCAGGGATCCAGTCTTCATATGCTCGAAGGCCTGTAATCTCCGGGTGAAGTCAGCCATAACTTGGACGACCTGAGGAGCCCTGCCTCCACTCTCTGAAGCGGGTATGAGCACCCTGAGAACGTTGAGGACACGCTCTGGTAAACCGTGGGATATCCTCGAGAGAGCGGTCTCAGTGTCGAGCCCCTCATCAAGGTAGGATATCAGCATCAGTATCCTCCTTCTGAGGAAAGGCGAAGTTATCTTCGGGACAGTTCTCCTAAGCGCCTCGATGAAGTTAAGACCAGTCCTCAGGTTCACCGCAAGTGTATCTGCCATAATGGTCAGGCTCTCATTTATCCTCCTAAGCTCGCCCACAATCTGCCTTGCCTTTATAGCAATGGGTATGTGGGCTATGAACATGCTTATTGCCAGGCTTAGCATGAAGAAGGGGGTCATGGGACCGGCTCCCCTGAAAAGTATATCGGGTAACAGGTCTCTGAACCTGATGGCAAGTGTTAGGAATACAGCTAGTGAGGTAAATGTGAGCGCCACTGCAGTCAATGGTACAATGTAGCCAAAAGAATCCACTTTTTTCAGCTTCAGTACCTCGCCAGTGTCCTTCGACATGGTCCTCACAGCCTGACCTCGCTTGTGATGGCATCAACTATCAGGATTAGCACCACGAATATCAGGGGCACGACGAAGAAGGATATTATAAGTAGCATCACATCCGCGGGAAGAGGTAAGCCTCCAAACCCGCCTAGGAATAGTACAGAGATCATGGAGAGTAGGGGGAAAACAAGTGCTATCACTATGTAGATCTCCATTATCATCGAGAGCTTATCAACGACCTCGCGTAGCTTCGCCTCAAGGCTGTCCAGAACCGAGCTCAGGCTTGTAAAGAGAAAGTCATAGACGCCGACCCCGGTCTGGGACAGAGAAGAGAGGCCCTCGTACACCTCGACCAGGGTAGGTGAGGTTGTTATTAGACTCTCCCTGTAAAGGGCCTCACTGACGTCCTCACCCCTTACTATTCTGTTGATTATTCTCATAAGTGTGTTGTATGCATGCTTGTTCCTGACGAGCTCGGCGCTTTTTTCTATTATCCTTTGGACCCCCATGCCGCTGGCTGCGAGTGCGGTCATTATTAGGAGCATGTAGGGGAGGTACGCGTTTATCTGGGTCTTAATGTTGTTGGCTCGTATCACTGGGACTAGGACGGAGACTCCTAGGAACGTGAGTGATATGCTGGTGCTGAGTATTAACGACAAAAGGAGTGAGAAAAGAGGGGTGTATCCTAGAAGGTACCTGTGTACTACGAAGAGAGTTGGGAAGGCCAATATGTATAGTAGTATATCGTAGAAAACTATGGCCCTTATGTAGAAGGGTGGGGGGAGCGGATAGCCCAGCTCTTCTAGATACTTTGACAACCAGGATAGCCTAGATACAAATAGCCTGTCTATGAGTGTGCCACTGACTATGTTGTTCGCGAGCACCACAAGCCTTGTTGTTGCATGTGCCATAACTGCTCTTCCACGTCATCTGTAGCCCGCAGCCCTCGCTTTATCATATATTGTATCGGGGGAGTAATAATATTCTTGCATCACCCTAGACACGTCGGAGTGGTGGAACATCCTCTCCCCTATCATCCACTTTATTATAGCCCTCCTCTTCCTAAGGTCGTCTAGAAGATCCCTCTCACTAAGCCCACTCTTAGCTGCTATGAGCCTCAGCCCCGGCGGGTGCTGTGCTTCCGCCCACTCTCTCGTCGTGGGGCTGTACTTGAAGCTGGGTATGCTGTTAATCATATCCCTCACAGGGTCGTATCCGGTTATGTCGACAACCTCCACGACCTTCCTCACAATCGCCCCTTCCTCCTTAACACGTGACAGGACTACCATGGTGTTGAGCAGGGGGAGCATACTCCGGGGCACGTTGAGAGGGGGGTTCTCCAGCCTCCTTATCACCTGGTCGAAGCTCTCACCGTGTATTGTCCCTAGGCCACCGTGGCCCACGCTTATTGCTTGGAAGAACGTGTAGGCTTCCTCACCCCTTATCTCGCCGACTATTATGTAGTCGGGCCTTTGCCTGAGGCTGGACTTGAGTAGCTCGAAGAGGTCGATGTTCTTCACTCCTTCCTCCGAGCTGGGTCTTGCTATGAGGGGTGTCCAGTTCTCATGCTCGAGGCGTAGCTCGCTGGTCTCTTCTATGGTGACTATCTTCTTCTGGGGGGGTATGAGCATGGCTATCGCGTTGAGAAGAGTTGTCTTCCCACTTGCCATGGGACCTGCTATGAGCATTGTCATTGTATGGCTTACCAGTAGCCATAAGTAGGCAGCCATACTGGGGCTCAGGGTTCCCAGGCTGACAAGCCTAGGAAGTGTGAAGGGCTCTTCGCTACTCCTCCTTATTGTGAAGCTAGTCCCTCTACGACTGACTACGTCGAGGGTTATGTGGGCCCTGAAATCCTTCGGGGGCAGGGGGCCCTCGACTATTGGGTTCGCGTATACGAGGTCTTGCCCAGCCCTGTAGGCAAGCCTACGAGCAAAGTTCGTGAGCTCCTCCTCGTCGTCAAAGACAACGGTTGTTGGAAGCCACTCGTACTCCCGGTGGAAGACATACACAGGGCTACCCGCGCCAGAGCATGTTATGTCCTCTATCTTGGGGTCGTTGTACATGACATCAATGGGACCGTACCCGAGGAAGTCGCGTTTCAGATAATACAGTATCTTTTCATAGCTAGACTCCCCTATGTTTATCTTTAGCATATCAAGCGTCTTCTTGAAGGCCCTCTCAAGCCTCGCTTCCGCAAGCCAAGGGGCTCTTCTTATAAGGCTGGGGTCAAGGTGGAAGACTCTTGGCATGATCTCCTTAAGCTCTGCAAGTTTCCTTGCCTCACTGTTAACAAGAATGGGCTCGATAGGCATGTAGTATATCCTGCCTTTATCTCTATATACGAGTGCGTAAGCGTGTTGAGTGACTTTATAGAACTCGACAATATCTATTCCTTCAAGGAATCTCCTAAGTATAGCCTCGTGTCCATTACCATTTCCATTACCATTGCCATTACCGTTTACTGACTTGTTTCTCTTTATGAGGGCCATACACGTCACCATGGACTGTAACTAGGAATTGATAATCCGGCCATATATTAATATTACATATATTATATACATATTCATATATACTTATAGACTAGAGCACCCCAACCGACCCCCGAACATATAGCCCGAGGGATCTTATCCTCGGTAGCTTTAATGCGGTAATTGCCCTCGAGTGACCCCATAACCTACGAGTCATTAGAGTGGATTTAGTACCTTTCATGTATTTTTTTAACATACAGCTATTAGTGTACTTAAGCTAATAATACTATTATCGTGTTTCAGATTTAAATGTTATC
>JALTXS010000006.1 GCA_027048265.1 Desulfurococcales archaeon | reverse complement strand
AGGAGCATAACATGCGGCTCCGAGCCGTAGCGTTTTTCGATCCGGGAAACCACGTAGACGAGAAGGAGACTCTCTAAAAGCATCAGTGGGTGAATAGCCACATAGATAGGCGTTTTGGGTGTCATGCCCCTAAGGGAGGACATGTTACGCTTTACAATCCTGATAGTATAATCTATATAACATCCCAAGCAAAGCTTCTGCCGGGTCAGCCTCCTATAAATTACTGCAGGTCTACGCTTACACCGTTCGCAATTACTCAAACTCTTTCCCCTGTTCTATGATTTTGAGCGAAGTTGACTAATAGGTTCGATGGATTCCTACAGAAGGCAGAAGTATTACCCCAATGTTGGAGAGCAGTCTCCGAACCCGTGCGGGATAATGGGAGAGAGGTCCAGTTGAGAGCATACGCCAGCTTGGTCATGTATCAGGGTCTTGCTTGGGAATAGCCCGCTTCAAGTAATACCAGATTTAAACACTTTAACATGACTCTATCATGGAAAACCACATGTGACAACCCGGTTAAGCTTATTTTAACAAGGGTCTAAAAGAAAAATTTCGCCAGTGTCTCCCGAGGGCACTTATCCTAGGGTTAGGCACCCCCACCAGCTTACCTAACGGTTTTCCAATATATAGTAAAATCCCAATAATCTACCGGGCTCGGTGGGGATTGGCCCACCGTAATGGGAGAAACAAAACAAATACGCCGGGTGCATGTCATGCGGCCTTCAAGTGAAGTACACCTGAAAAGTAAAGCCACTGGGGAGGAAGCTAGAACCCTCCCCCAAATTTTAAAGAGAGACGGTAGAAAACAACCATTCGACATGTACAAGGTGGAGAAGAGCATAAGGAAAGCTGCGGAAGGTATAGAGGGCATCCCCATACATGAAATAGAACACGTTATAGAAAAGGTAGTGAATTCTCTCTCAAGCTCCAAGGAACCCATCAACACTCAGACGATATCAGACACTATAGAGAAAAGCATGGTTGAGATGATTGTGGAGAACCCCACGTGGGAAGAAGCTGCTAAGAGATACGTGTTAGCCCGTATATATAACCAGGTATATGGAAAGGGGGTGTGGAAGGAATTCGATCCCCGCGACCTCAAGATAACATACAATGCCCTCAAGGTGCTTGAGGCAAGGTACCTGTTAAAAGACCCAGAGACAAGGAGGTACATAGAAACCCCCCAGAAGCTCTTCATGAGGGTGGCACGCTTCATAGCCTCTGCCGAAAAACCTGGGCTTAGGGACCACTACGAGAAACTCTTCTACGAGTTCATGTCGAGCCTAAGGTTCATGCCAAACACGCCCACGCTTATGAATGCGGGAACCCGAAACGGCGTGCTGAGCGCTTGCTACGTGATACCCGTTAGAGACTCAATCGTGACCCCCGAAGGTGAGGGAATACATGATGCACTTAGGGCCCAGGCTCTCATACAGCAGCAGGGTGGGGGCACGGGTTTTGACTTCAGCGAACTAAGGCCTGAGGGTGACGTCGTACGCAGCACTGCAGGTGTGGCGAGTGGCCCCCTCAGCTTCATGAGGCTTTTCGACGTCAATACCGAGGTAATAAAACAGGGTGGGAAGAGACGTGGAGCCAACATGGGCATCCTCCACGTATGGCACCCTGATATAAAGAGGTTCATAAGATCTAAGACAGGTGAGCTCAAAGACGTACATCTCCAGAACTTTAACATAAGCGTGGGCATCTACGACAAGTTCATGGAGGCTGTGGAAAAGGGGGAAAAATGGCCCCTGATAAACCCGAGGAAAACAAGCTTGGTTCCAGGTAAGAGTGACAGCAGGTATTATGCAATAGTAAGGGCAAGGCACAGCATCGAGGAGGAGTGGGTGCAGGAGGAGATAATAAGGGAGCTTGAGGAGAAGGGGGGTAGCGTCCCCCTCGACGAGACAAGAATACTCACATGGGAAGAAGCCCTTGCTATTGCAGAAGACCAGGACGCTATAGTAGAATGGGTTGATGCACGCGAGCTCTTCAATATGATCACTTTCGGCGCCTGGGACAGTGGCGACCCCGGCGTGGTCTTCATCGATGAGATGAACAGAAGACACCCTGCATGGTATCTGGGTAAGATAAACGCTACCAACCCTTGCAGCGAGCAACCCCTACTCGACTGGGAAAGCTGTAACCTGGGAAGCATTAACCTAGAGGCATATGTCAAGACAGGTGAAGATGGGAAGCCAACTATTGACTGGGACGCCCTCGCGAGAGACGTGAAGCTAGCCATAAGGTTTCTGGACAACGTAATTGACAAGAACAGGCATCCCCTGCCCCAGATAACAGAGGCTAACCTCAGGACAAGGAAGGTCGGCTTAGGCATAATGGGATGGGCCCACATGCTAGCCCGTCTCAGAATACCCTATGATAGCCCAGAAGCCATATTCCTAGGCTACAAGGTTGCCGAGTGGATAGCGTACAATGCCTCAATAGCGAGCATAGAACTTGCCGCGGAAAAGGGGACCTTCCCCGCCTTCGATAGGAGGCTCTACAGACCCCTGTGGAGAACAGCACCGTCCCTAGAGGAGCTGGCCAGGAGAGCGGGCCTGGAGGTCAAGGAACCCGAAATACCAATACCAGCTATAGATTGGAGCAAGGTGGAGGAACTATACGAGAAACATGGCATAAGGAACGCAACCATACTTAGCATAGCACCTACAGGCACGATAAGCATAATAAGCGGCACCAGCAGCGGCATAGAGCCCATATTCGCGCTGGCCTTCCTAAGACTGGTGAGTGTGGGGAGCTTTATAGAGATAGACCGGACTTTCCTACAAGATCTGAAAAGGGAGCACCTTGACAGCGAGTGGGTGATAAGGAAAATAGCGGAAAACGGTAGCATACAGGATGCGGACTTCATACCGGACTGGATGAAGGAAGTCTATAAGACAGCCTATGACGTCAGCCCCCTCTACCATATACTGCACCAGGCAGTATGGCAAGCATGGTGTGACACAGGTGTAAGCAAGACCATAAATATGAAGAACGAGGAGAGGCAGGAAACGGTAGATATGGTCTACAAGCTGGCATGGAAACTGGGTATAAAAGGCACCACCGTTTACAGGGATAAGAGCAAAAGCATGCAGGTGCTGAACAAGGGTATAAAGAGGGATGAGAAGAGAGAAGGAAACGGCTCTACTACTACAAAGCAAAAAACAAGAGAAACAAGAATGGCTCCCAAGAAGCTCAGGATTGGAAAACAGGAACTAATAGCTGTAGAGGAGGACTACGCAGGCGGATGCCCAACCTGCGAGGTCTAAAAACCCTATCATAGTTTTTCACGCAGAAGACAATACTCTGACTAGTTAAGACATTGTGTAAAGAATACGCGAAAAAGCTTAATTTTCCCCCAACCTTCCAGTATAAAAATCATGAGGGAGGGTAGGGGGGAGGAAGATCCCCCGTGACCGGGGTTCGAATCCCCGCCCGGCTATCATCCCTCCCCCCGTGCCGCCGTAGCTCAGCCTCTGGTTAGAGCGCCGGACTCATACGGAGCAGTGTAGAGGGGTCGGGTGCTCCGGAGATATCCGGAGGTCCCGGGTTCAAATCCCGGCGGCGGCACCAACTTCCCCTTATTTAAAACACAGTATTCTTACTTAGAATTACAAGAGCTTAGGACAATAGCTAGATTAGTAATTCCTGTACAGTAGAGATTGGTTAACAATCAACCCGCAAGTACGTTGATTACACACGAGCTAGTATAGTGTTTTTCTAGAGGTGAAGGTGTGATGCAATATGAGTTCTTGGACAATAAGAGACAAATCCTGAGGCTTAAGGTAGAGAGGCCAGAGGACCTATGGCTACTCTACACCATAATAAAGCCCGGCGACATAGCTAGGATGAGGACCTTCAGAGAGATTAAACAGGGGGAGAAAGGCCGCTCCTCTAGTAGGAGGATACCCATGACTCTGTCAATAAGGGTCAAGAACCTGGAATTCCAGCCCTTCACGAACAGGCTCAGGATAAGGGGAATAGTAGTGGAAGGCCCTGAAGAGTTTGGGCTGAAGGGTCATCACCACACGTTCAACATAGATGTTGGGAGTACTCTAACCCTCCTAAGGGAAAAGGCATGGCCCCGCCACGTCATAAGGCGCCTTGAGAAGAGCAGGCAATGGGGTGGAAAGGTGATGATAGTAGCGGTCGACTATGATGAACTGGGGGCATCCCTGCTCACGTCCCAGGGACTTTTGAACCTAGTTGAGAAGAACCTGGGCATACACGGTAAGGAGGGTGACAGGGAAACACTCACGGCAAAAGCCCTCGCCGAGGCCGCTGCACAAATAGAGAGATTCGTGGAGAAGCACGAACCACTTGCTATAATAGTAGGCGGGCCAGGGTTCCTCAAGGAGACCCTTGCTAGGAGACTGCGTGAAGCACCTGGGATAAGTTCGAGGGGAACCCGAGTAATAGTGGAGAACGCTAGCATGGGGGGCTATACTGGGGTCGGTGAGATAATTCGCAGGGGTACTCCCATGGAGGTGCTGAGACAAGAGGAGCTCAGACGCGCCGAGAAACTATTAGAAGAACTCCTCACGACCCTAGGCCGCGACCCGAGTATGGCGGCTGTGGGTCTAGAGTCAACTCATAATGCAGCAGAAATGAGGGCCCTTCGGGAAGTTATAGTCAACGACGAGATGATAAGCACATATGATGAGCACGTGCGGGAAAAAGTTGAGGAAATACTAGAAAAAGCCGATGAGCAGCGAGCTGGTATAACCATAGTCCCCTCAAACACACCTGCGGGAGAGAGGTTATCAGGCTTAGGTGGAATAGCAGCGCTCCTCAGGTTTCCCATAGAGCCCGAGGAAGTTCCTTAGAAGAGGTATGAGAACGGTTAGGGTCCCAGGAGGTTTTTCTCTATCAAAAGACGAGGCTCGGTGGGGTGCGCTCTCACAAGGAACAACTCCCCGCATCCCGAAGCCCTCTCCCTGACATAACCGATGGCCTCGGGATGTGTGAGGAACCAGCCTTTTCCAGATGGGAATATTATTCCCTCATCTACGAGTTCTGAGAGAACTTCTCTGCACTTTCCTGTTTGCTGGGGGGTAATCTCTACCCAGGATACGGTTCCATCATCTTCAACTCTTTCATATATTTTGTGAGAGGACCATCCTGTACGCATCATCCTGAAGCGTGTTTGTATAGAGTCCTTAAAACTTGCAGGACAATAGTGAATGGGAACCCTTATGCCCTCCTCTAAGGCCATCTCCATGAACCTTAATATGGTCTCTCGACTTCCTTTTACCACAACTCCCACCGGACCTGTCTTGAATCCCCGTGAAGCGAGCTGGTTTATATTAGCCTCGGAAACCTCCAGCTCGTTAACGTTCATGAAGTGCCCACCTACACTATCAAGGTACCTCGCGAGGCTAAGAAGCCAGTTCTCCGAACCAGGTATACCGGGTACCTCTATGCCCACCCGCATAGAGGTGTTTCTCAGGGCGGTCTCGACACGCTTTTCTAGGCCAGGCAATGTGGGGTGAAACCTTATCTCGTCTAGACCTGCATTGTCCAAACTTTTGAGAAGCCCCTGTGTCGCGTAACGGCCACTGGTGTACAGGTGTATGTGGAAACTCTCTCCAAATACGCTCTTAAGCATCATAATGACTTCTAGGGTCCTCTCGGGCTTGGCTAGTGGGTCACCCCCTGTTATGCTGGCACCAGTTGACCCGGACCTTGTTACCTCCTCCACTATCTCCTCAAGGCTTCCGACTTTCCTCTCGTTAACATACATTACGTCGTGATAAAGCCTATGCCTGCTAACGGGGCAGTAATAGCAAGAATCGCCGCAGAGGCCCGTGATGAAAATAACACTCTTTTGCCCTGGGAAGCAGAGTTCGCATCCTCTCGCCATGCTGGGCCTTGTCAGCAGCCCCCTATCTTCCCTACCTATCAATCTAAGCATTGGAATAGCCCTCCTAGGCGTTCATATTGGTACGTGATATGCCTAATAGCATTACCGTATAGGGTCACTCTTCGATCATTCTCCTGAACATGGGGTTACTAGCCGCTTCTCTCGACACAGCTTCTTCCACACTCTCGTTGGGCTGCAGCTCTATTTCTAGGAACACCCCTGTCCTGCCAACTTGGTCTCTCCTGCTGAGGACTCTTACTCTCTCCATCACTGTGTCTACGCTTACGCCAAGTATCTTTGCAACCTGGGCTTCCCTGCCCAATATGTTTTCAGCCTTATGGCCCCTATCAGTGGGTATTATTAGGAGAAGACGTTTATTCACACCCGGAACACGTTTTCCCTGAACGAGATCTCTGCCCTCCAGTGCACCTCCGAAGTAATAGAACTCCAACTCCCGCCTCCCCATCTTACCAATAGGATGGCTGACAACCATCTTCTCTGACGGGTCGAGCACATAGTATACCTTTGGATGATGCGAGGGGGTAGCCTGCACTATTCTCTTCAAATAGATCCTATACCCCGCGTTCTCTAAGGCCAACTCAACGCGATAGCTGGGAACAGGCATGGGGACAAAGACATCAATATCACTTCCCGCATGTACGTCGCCCCTAGCTATACTCCCATGAACAATGCTGGGGAGACCCGCATGTGACAAGGCATCCACTAGCCTCATAGCCTCTATCCTCTTCGCCTTGAGGAGCCTCCAATGAGAGTCAGTGTAGATGACTTCTCCCTCCTCGCCTATACCAGCTACCTTTTCCTTCACAGACGACACCACTTGGATAATACTTTCGACGAACACCGGATAACAAACATCACTATCGCCTTATCATAAACCCACCCATACACAAGAAGGACAGATGGGGGTGTTCATGATGAGAGTTATTACGTTCAAGATAGATGAGGACCTACTCCACCTGGTAGACCAGCTGGCGGTTTCCTCTAGAAAAACTAGGAGCATGATAATCAGGGAGGCACTCGAGGACTACATTATAAACAACATCGTGAAGAAGCAGCAACACAAGGTTATAATAATAAATACGCCAAGGGAACCCAGGCAATGATAAACGGGGTTAAAGGGAGGGTAGGGGGGCGGTCCAAAGCCCCGCATCCTTGGCCGCTAGACGACCCGGCTACACGTGCCCCCCGGAGAGAAACATAGATCCTATCCAAGTATAATAACATGACGCTGATCGGCTACGATGTTGCTTTCTCTACGAGTTCCCTGACTTCATTGTATCCCGCCTTTATGCACGTGGGTATGCTGGGGGCGGGGACGGTCTCAGGGCATCTTTCCTGAACAATGTCCACCTGAGGCCTTTCATTGGTATCTAGGCCTCCTGTCATGTCATCTAGTGTCACGGGGTTTTTGCGTACGTTGTTCTCGAAAAGCACGCATCGGGGGCCCGCCCATTTCCAGAGGCGGGGGTGTACCCTGTAGAGGATCTTCCAGATGGCCCATGCCAGGGCTCTTATCTCCCACTGTGCTTTGGTGCACGATCTCAGGCCTATGAAGTGCAGGAGCTCCCTAGCATTCATCGTGACCACTATCTTGGTCTTGACGGCCTGTGGTAGAATGTACCGGGCGTCCTCGGGCGGTATCCCCATCTCCACGAGCTTGTTGTAGGCCTCCTCCGCCCTCCTGAGGGCCTCCATGTAGG
>JALTXS010000005.1 GCA_027048265.1 Desulfurococcales archaeon | reverse complement strand
CGGCTATCCTCAGGGCCTTATCCAGCCTCTTCCTCAGAGAATCCACGTACTCCACCAGCACGGCCCCCGGGACGCTGACACCGTGCCTGTCAGGGGCCTTCACGACAAGCCAGTCGACCAGCCCCTCCACCACCTCGGGCCTCACCCCGTTGGCCACGAGGAAGCGACGGGTCTCCCTGAAGACCGAGGGCGTGGTGTAGAATACTGGGCCAACGGCCAGCCTGTAGGAGCCCAGCAGACGGCCCAGGGCCAGTATGGTCTCCTCCAGGCCCTCGGCCCCCATGCTCTGGCGTAGCCGGGGGTCTGTGAAGAAGCTGGTGTCCAGGACGAAGACCATGAGGCGGTCAATGGGGCTCGAGCTGGCCAGCACCACCACCCTCCCGGCAGCGGGGGCTCAGAGGCGTGGAAGCCCCGCGGCAGCGTCTTCCAGGAGGCCGCGGGGGAGCCTGAGCACGACGTCCCTTTCAGTCAGGATGCCCACCAGCCTCCCCCCGCTGTCCACCACTATTAGGCTTCCCACACCCTCCCTCCTCAGCAGGTCTATGGCCCGGGAGGCGTCCTCCTCCGCCCCGATGGTAATGGGGCGGGGGCTCGCCACGTACCATATCTGCTCCTCCATAGCCCAGGGCCCGAGGACGCCCTCTTCCTCTAGGCGGGTTGAGAGGAAGCGGAAGTAGTCGCGGGCGCTCAGCATCCCCACGAGCTCCCCTTGGTAGGTGACGGGTAGTCTCCTTATCCCCCTTTCCACCATTAGGGAGAGGGCCCTGTGGAGGGGGTCAGTCGCCTCCACTGTAACGGGGCTGGGGGTGGCTATGTCGCCCACGCTAACGCCTATCTTGGATGAGGTTACGAGGAGGTCGAGCAGAATCTTGTCCGTGACCTCCCCCACGAGCCTGCCCGCCGTGGTTATGGCGACTCCGCCGACCCTGTGCTCCTCCATCACCTTGACAATATCTCCGACGTCCCGGGGCGGGTACTCGACGCTTGGGACGCTGGGGTCCATCACCTCCCTGGCCTCCACCAGGGCCAGCTTGGGGGCCTCCTCCGTGCCCTTGTGTATTCCAAGGAGCTTCTCCAGAACTCGGCCGACCCTCAGCATCCCCCTGTACATCCCCCCGTGGTCCGCGACGGGCACGTACCGTATCCCGCGGTAGTTGAGCGCGGATATTATGGTGTGGAGCTTGTCGTTCTCGAAAAGCACGTACCTGGCGGGATAGTGTCCCAGCAACAGGCCGCCGTCGGCCACATCCCTCACCCTAGATTGCCCTATGCGGGGGCCCTCGCCCCATGTACAATCATGATACGTGGCCTCGCTATATTAATGGTGCCGTGTGGCCGGGAGTACCTTATTATCCCTATACCGTGGATACCATAGAGTGTGCAACAACCCCCGCGCGAGGGTGCATGCTTTGGGCCAGGGAGGAGACGAGGAGGTAACACAGCCGGAGCACGTTGAGAGGTACTGGAAGAGACTCGTGGAGATCTCCCGCAAGTGGAGGAAGGTCTGGGAGAAAAAGGGACTCCACCAGGCCGACCCCGAGCCTGGGAGGCCTAAGATGTTCCTCACCGCAGCCTACCCCTACCCCAATGGCCCCCTCCACCTCGGCCATGGGCTCACCTACACCATCCCCGACGTCATTGCGCGCTTCTACAGGATGAGGGGCTACCGCGTGCTGTTCCCCATGGGCTTCCACTTCACCGGGACCCCCGTCGTCACCATGGCTGAGGCGGTTAAGAGGAGGGATCCCTCCACCCTCGAGGTCTTCACAAAGCTTTACGGTGTCCCCGAGGAGGACCTCCCCCGGCTCGAGACCCCCGAGGGCATGGCAAGCTACTTCAAGGACTGGGCTGTGGAGGACCTCCGCTCCCTGCTCCTGTCCATAGACTGGAGGAGGAGCTTCACCACCATTGACCCCGAGTACAAGGCCTTCATAACCTGGCAGTTCATCACCCTGAACGACAAGGGACTCCTCGTCCAGGGGACCCACCCCGTGGGCTGGTGCCCTGTCCACCACAACCCCGTGAGCATGCACGACACCAAGGGGGACGTGGAGCCCGAGATACAGGAGTTCACAACCATACTCTTCCCCCTCGAGGACAAGCCCGGGGTCCACCTCCCCACAGCCACCCTCCGCCCCGAGACCCTCCTGGGCGTGACCAACATATGGGTCAACCCCCAGGCCACCTACGTTCACGCGGTCGTGGATGGCAAGGAGATGATTCTAAGCGACCGAGCCTTCTTCAAGATAAGGTTCCAGGCCAAGAGCGTGGAGGAGAAGCATAGGGTAAAGGGCGAGAAGCTCGTGGGGTGGAGGGCCCGCAACCCCCTCACGGGCAAGGTAGTCCCCGTCCTGCCCTCCCCCTTCGTCGACCCCGACACGGGCACCGGCGTGGTCATGAGCGTGCCCGCCCACGCGCCCTACGACTACGCTGCCCTCAAGACCCTAAAGCAGAACCCGCCCCCAGACGTCGACCCGGGTCTACTCGAGGGCCTAGAGCCCATACCCCTCATAGAGGTCCCCGGATACGGCGAGCTCCCCGCCGCAGAGGCGGTTGAGAAGGCGGGGGTCAAAAGCGTCGAGGAGAGGGAGAAGCTCGACGAGCTCACCAAGCAGGTCTACAAGGACGAGCACGAGAAGGGTGTTATGAGGAAAGACGCCCCAGGCCTGGTGGGCGAGGGGGCAATCGAGGGGGCCCGGGAGTTTGTGGCGGAGTGGATGGCCGGGCTCCCCGTCTCCCGGGCGCGGGAGGAGGTGGCCTCCTGGCTCCGGAGGAGGGGGTTCGCGATACCCTTCTATGAGATAGCCAACAAGCCCGTCTACTGCAGGTGTGGGAACGAGATAGTGGTCAAGGTCCTGGAGAACCAGTGGTTCCTAGACTACGAGAACCCCCAGTGGAAGGAGCTGGCCCGGAAGGCCCTCCGTATGATGGAGATCGTTCCCAACGACTACCGGCCCCAGTTCGAGTACACTATTGAGTGGCTGAAGAAGAGGGCCTGCGCTCGGAGCAGGGGTCTGGGCACCCCCCTCCCCTGGGACCCCAGCTGGATTATAGAGAGCCTTAGCGACAGCACGATATACATGGCCTTCTACACCGTGATACACCATATCAGGAGAGCGGGCATATCCGCGGAGAGCCTGAGCCGCGAGTTCTGGGACTACGTGTTCCTGGGCAAGGGAGACGCGGAGGGAGTCTCGGCCAACACGGGAGTCCCCCCTGAGCTCCTGGAGGAGATGAGGAGCGAGTTCAACTACTGGTACCCCCTGGACAACAGGCACAGCGCCAAGGATCTGATACCAAACCACCTGACCTTCTTCATATTCAACCACGCCGCCATATTCCCCGAGGACAAGTGGCCCCGGAGGATAGTGGTCAACGGCTACATCCTCGTCGAGGGCGCCAAGATGAGCAAGAGCCTGGGCAACGTGAGGGTGCTTAGGAACCTCATCAACAGCATAAGCCCCGACGTCCTCAGGCTCTCCCTCATCTCGGGAAGCGAGGTGGGCAACGACGTTAACCTCACCATGAGCCACATTATATCCACCACCGAGACCCTCATGAGGATAGAGGGCCTCGTCGAGAGGGCCCTCACAAAGACAAGCGGAGGCGAACCGGAGAAGGAGCCGAGCGTGGAGGACAGGCTCCTGGAGACGAGGTTCTCCCGCCTCGTCGAACAGGTCACACGGTCGCTGGAGAGATACCGCCTGAGGGAGGCCAGCGTCGCCGTCTACTCGCTCGCTGAGAACATGGTCTCCAAGTACCTGGAGGAGAATCCCAACCCAGGTCTCCTCAGGAGGGTTGTTAGCGCCTGGATAAGGATGATGGCCCCCTTCACACCCGCCTTCGCTGAGGAGCTGTGGAGCAAGGCCGTGGGAGAAGGCCTTGTCCACGAGCGTGAGTGGCCCAAGGCCGAGGATTTCGCGCGGGACCCCCTCCTCGAGGTGGGGGAGAGGCTGGTCGAGATGATAGCCTCCGACGTGGACAACATTGCCTCCGCCGCCAAGAAGAAGCCCCGCCGCGTCACCATAGTGGTGAGCGGTGACAAGGAGCTGATGAAAAGGGTGCTCGACGAGCACAAGAAGGGCTCGGATATGAAGAGCTTCACACGCCTCATAGCCTCCAGCCTCAGGGGCGATAGGAGACCCCATGAGACGGCACGGAGGATAGTAGAGTTCCTCAACAGCCTGGAACCCGAGCACCAGCGGGCCCTCGAGGAGGGCTTCGACGAGAAGACCCTACTAGAGACACTGGCCCCGGTCATGGAGAGGGCCCTGGGCGCCGAGGTGAGGGTCATGGGCCTGGAGGAAGCCGAGAGGCAGGGGGTTGGCCTGAGGAGGAGGCCCGCCCCCCTATTCCCCGCTATAAGCATAGAGTTCGCCGAAGAGTGAGGAGAGAGGCACTTGAAGCTACAGCCCGGCTGGGGAACGGCGGCCGCTGTCGCCCTGGCGCAGCTGCTTGTAGCCCACGTCACGGCCTACCGGGCCCTGCTGGGCGAGAGCCCCTCCTGGCAGGGCCCCCTACTTTATGCTCTCCTAGGATTGTGGCTCGTTATCTTCCTCTGGCACAGGTACAGGGTTTTACCGGGCACCCTGGCTGCCCTAGCTGTGGCTGTGTTCGTGAGCGCGGGTACGGCCGCCTTCCTCTACCGTGCGCGACGCGCCGGGGCGGGGGTGGGTGGTGTTTTGCTGGCCCTTCTCCTCATAGTGGCGACGGCTGGTTTCGGGTTCCTGGTAGTCTCGGTTTGGGCCTCGGGTCTGGAGCGGAGGCTCCTGCTGGAGGAGGTTTTCACGCCATAGCCTAGGGTTGGGGTGGTGTGATGTCGGAGCGGGGACTGGGAGAGGGCTACGTGGGTGCGGGTGAGGTGCTCGAGGGCAGGCTCCCCGAGGGGAGTCCTGCTAGGCTTAGGGGGTGGATTCACCGCAAGTTCGTGGTGGGGGGCAAGATATTCGTTAGGCTCAGGGACTCCACGGGGGTTCTACAGTGCGTAATAGACCGTGCCAGGGTGGGCGACGGGGTCTATGGAGCGTTTGAGGAGGCGAAGAGGGAGAGCAGCATAGTTGTCGAGGGCACAGTTCACCGCGAACCCAGGGCCCCCGGGGGCTGGGAGCTCAGGGTGACCCGGGGACACGTGGTATGGCCTAGCGAGGACTTCCCCATAAGGGGTAAGGAGGGCGTCGAGTTCCTCCTGGACAACCGCCACCTGTGGCTAAGGAGCACGCGTATGAGGGACATCCTGAAGATAAAACACACCGTCCTGGAGGCGCTCCGGGAGTACTACCGGGAAAGGGGATGGTGGGAGGTCACGCCCCCCATACTCACCGGCTCCGCCGTGGAGGGCGGTGCCACACTGTTCAAGGTGGACTACTTTGGAGAGCCAGCCTACCTGAGCCAGAGCGCCCAGCTCTATCTAGAGGTCCTCATATACTCGCTGGAGAGGGTGTGGGCCATAACTCCCAGCTTCCGCGCCGAGAAGTCCCGTACACGCCGCCACCTCTCCGAGTACACTCATTTCGAGGTGGAGGCGGCGTGGATGGACATGGAGGACATGATGCGCGTCGTAGAGGAGACCGTAGAGCACGTGGTCTCAAGGGTTCTCGAGGACAGGGGGAGGGAGCTCGAGAACCTGGGCCGTGACACCACGCAGTTGGAGAGGGTGAGGAGGCCCTTCCCCCGCCTCACCTACACGGAGGCCGTGGAGAGGCTCCGCTCCAAGGGCGTTGCAATGGAGTGGGGTGAGGACTTCGGTGCGGATGAGGAAGCCGCGCTGACCAGGGACTTCGACAGGCCCTTCTTCGTCACCCTGTTCCCCAAGCAGATAAAGGCCTTCTACATGAAGGAGTACGAGCAGGACCCCCGGCTTGTGAAGGGATTCGACCTCCTAGCCCCCGAGGGCTATGGGGAGATAGTTGGGGGGAGCGAGAGGGAGGACAGCTACGAGAAGCTTCTGGCGAGGATAAGGGAGGAGGGCCTGGACCCCAAGGACTACTACTGGTACCTGGACCTGAGGCGCTACGGCAGTGTGCCCCACAGCGGCTACGGCCTGGGGGTGGAGAGGCTGGTCATGTGGATAGCGGGCCTGGACCACATCAGGGACGCCACCCCCTTCCCCCGGTTCAGGGAGAGGCTCCGCCCCTGAGCCCCCTCTCCTAGCAACGTCCATCCTTTTAAGGAGGAACCCCATGCTATGAGGCTGGCCGCGCTTTTCACCGGGGGCAAAGACAGCACCTACGCCATGCACGTGGCCCACGCCATGGGGCATGAGGTTGCCGTCCTCTGCACCATACTCCCCCGGGACCCCGACTCCATGCTTTTCCACACCCCCAGCCTCAGGCACGCACACGTCATGGCCCAGGCCTACGGGCTCCCCCTGGAGGTGGAGCCCGCATCACGGGGGAGGGAGCTCTCCTCCCTCGCCAGGCTCCTTAAGAGATGCCGAGACGCCCACGGTGCCCGGGGGGTGGTGTCGGGGGCCCTCCGCTCGGACTATCAGAGGATAAGGTACCTTAGCGTGACCGACAGGCTGGGCCTTTGGCATTTGTCTCCCCTGTGGCACAAGGACCAGGAGGAGTACATGAGGAGCCTGGTCAGGGAGGGCTTCCGCTTCATATTGACAAGGGTATCCGCCTACGGGCTTCCCCTGCGCCTCCTCGGCCGGGTTGTAACGCGGGGGGATGTAGAGGAGATAATAGCGAGGGCTCGAAGGTATGGGTTTAACCCCGCCTTCGAGGGAGGTGAGGCGGAGACCCTCGTGCTGAGGGCGCCGCTTATGAAGAGAGGCCTACGGGCTAGGGGGAGGAGGGTCACGAGGCCCGACGGTACGGGCGAGTATGTGGTGGAGGAGCTCCTCCTAGAATGAGGGCGCCCTATTGTCACGTGTCACCCTTGTTGCATCCCGGGGTTTGCAGTAACAATAAAAACCCCGGGGCATTAACCCTTCAAGATGGCGGAAGTACTACTTGTGACAAGGGCCCAGGGGCGTCTTGTGATGCAGGTGAGAAGCCAGCTGAGTAGGGAGACAGGGGATACTGTCGAGGACTACATTGTGGGGAAACACGTCTATGGGAACCTGTACGGGATTAGTAGGGAGGTGGCCCTGGACCACGACTTCCTCGTCGAGACCATGAAGAAGGCAGCGGAGCTCTCCAACGCCACGATCATTGAGGTGAGGAGCTGGGTCATCCCCGGCAAGAAGGGTGGTGTAAGCGTCATAGTGCTGGTTGATGAGAGCCACTTGGCCCTCCACACCTGGAGCGAGTACAACTACGCCACCCTCGACGTCTACACCTGCGGGGAACACACCGATCCCCTCAAGGGCTTCCAATACGTGGTGGAGAGGCTCAGGCCCAAGAAGTACACCATGCACTACGTGGTAAGGGACAGCCGGACCGAGGAGATGGAGACCATAACCCCCAGCCCCGGAGACGGACGGGGCGCCACTCCCTAAACCCCTGCTACCCTCGTTTGCTCTTCCCTTCACGCTTGTCCGCTTCTCCCAGAATCCACTTCCACAGGGGAATTACCCTAACCCTACTACCCTCCACCCGGAGCTCCTCCTCCTGGTCCCACGTTATTACCTGGAGCCCGCCGCCCCCCAGGGCCTCCCGGGCCTTGAGCAAGGA
>JALTXS010000004.1 GCA_027048265.1 Desulfurococcales archaeon | reverse complement strand
TGCTTTATCCTAGACAGGCTCTCCTCGACAAGCCTGTGGGGATCTCCCCCAGCCTCCAGGTCGGTGATGAAGTCAACAGCCCTCAATCCTTCACCACCCGAGGCGCCTTAACAAACCCCCCCTCCACCAGGGCGTTCCCCAGGTGCTCCCGGGGGTCGCCCTGGGGCTCGGGCTGGTCCTCACGCAGCCTGCCCCCGGGGTTGGGGTAGAGGAGCTCCTCCTCTCCCTCGACCCCCGCCTCCACGACTTGGGAGAAGTAGTCCAGGAGCAGGGCGAGGTCGCGCTTGAGCCTCTCCCTCTCCTCCCCGCTGAGCCTTATGCGTGCGAGCCACTCTAGGTGCTCCACAAGCTCGTCGCCAACCTCTATCCCCTTACCCCCCATAGCTCGGGCCCCCTGGGCTGCTAGGCTCCCTGTGGGGGCCCGTGACTAATAACGTTTAAGCAACGCGGGGGACCTATACGCCCAGGAATGCGTCCAGGCCAAGCACGCGGGGGAGCCTTAGCCTAACCACGTCGCGCCTCGCGGGGAAGGCGGCGTTGACTATGACCGCCTTTCCCACACGCGCCTCAAGTCGGCGGGACTTATGCGCATGGCCGTGGAGAGCCAGGTCCAAGGTGCCATGGGCCCTTATGGAGTTCTCCGCCCTCAAGCTCCCCATCTCCGGCCAGGCGAACCGGGGCTCTCCCTCGAGGGTCTTATAGGTGGGGGGATAGTGCGTGAGGACAACGTAGAGCTCCCCCGCCGCCTTGGGTCTGGAGAGGAAATCGTCGAGCATACGCAGCCGGCGCTCGTACCTCTCATGGATATCGGGTATGTTCTCCCTCTGCCACTTGGTGGGCCGGTCCAAGATTCCCGTGGAGCCCCACACCCGCACGCTCCACCCCGAGACGCTGAGCTGCTCCACACGGTCCTCCAGCCAGGTGAACCTGGGGGTCTCAGCCCTTATCTTGTCAAGCACGATCTCCCAGTCATCGTTGCCGAAGACGCCCAGCAGGGGAGGGTCACCACACTCCCCGAGGACCCTCTCCAGAGCATCGTTCACAAGGCGTGCCTTGTCCCACCTCCCCCTGTCAACCAGGTCCCCCGCGAAGAGGACGAGGTCGGGGGTCTCCTCCCTGCATGATCTCTCCAATTTCGCCACAACCTCGCCCACGTGGTGGGGCGAGTGCGTGTCCGAGAAGCCCAGAATCCTCAGGGGCCTGCGCTCGGGGGGCAAGAGGCCTCCTCCCACCGGGGTCAGGGGGCTATGAAGCCCCGTGTGAAGTTCTGCCACACCCTCCTCGCTATGGCCTCCTCTTCCTCCCCCTTGAGCTCGGCTATGATGCCGAGCAGCTTGGGGAGGAGGGTGGTTGAGAGCCTCAGGCCCCTGTACTCGTAGGGCCCGTCGCTCTCCGTCACCATGTTCTCGAGGGGGGCCTTCTCTATTATGGCCCTCTGCTTGGCCTGTATCTCAGCCGCGGCGTTGACGGAGACCAGGTACCCGGCGTCAACTATGTCGCGGAGTACGTCCAGGGGCCCCGTGTACCAGTGGAACAGGGCTCTCTCCACCCTGTGGCGGAGCACCATGACCAGGGCCTCCCTCCACGCGCCCGCGGCGTGTATGTTCACCGGAAGCCCGTGCTCCCGGGCCAGCACGAGCATCTTCTCGAAGACCTTGACCTGGGCTTCCCAGGTCTGGGGCACGAACCTCTTGTCAACCCCCACCTCCCCTATACAATCGACCCTATTCTCCCCGACCAGCTCCTCGAGCGCCCTTATCTCGCCGCTCCCCACCTTATGGGCGTTCCAGGGATGTATGCCTACGCAGTTGAAGAGACGCACGTTGGGCGGAGGCGTGAGACCGAGGGTCTTGCGGGAGCTCTCCAGGTCTTCTGATACTGCGACCATTATCACACGGCCACCCATGCCCGCTATTGCGCGCCAGTCCTCCTCCTCATACTCGTAGGCATGCACATGGGCGTCGACCAGGTCCATACCCTTCCCCCCTTGACCTACTACATGGCATCGGGGAGCCCCTAAAAACCCTTACCAAGCCCAGCTACTGCAAGCGCCTCCCGTGTCCCAGGCGCCAGCTCCACACCCGTTCCCGATATATTGACGAACAAGGTATCGCCCCGCGGGGGGCTACACCCGCTCTCCAGGTCAGCCCTGTAAACCAGGGCCAGCACGGGCTCGCCCTCATATCCCCTAAGCCAAAGTGCTCCCCTCAACTTGAGCCCCTCCAGCCGGAGCCCCGTCTCCTCCCAGACTTCCCGAACAACAGCGTGTTCCGGGGGCTCTCCGCACTCTATCTTGCCCCCCGGGAGCTCGTAGAAGTTGTCCCTCCTCACAACCAGGACCTTGCCCCGGCAAATCACTACCGCGAGGACTATGGGTAGGGGGTTGCAGTATCTTTTCTCAGCAGCGTCCTCTTTAGATTGACGAGGCATAGCCCCGGGGGCCCTCCGCCATCATTTCCGCCAGCCTAACATAGTTCCTCCTAAGCACCTCCAGGGCACGCAGCCCCTTGTCCCTTGACGCGAGGGCAGGCTCCCCGAACACCCCGTCACCCAGGTCCGCAGGCCTATAAATATTAGCCCTAGCCCCGGGGGCGGGCTCGATCGTGAAGGGCCAGGGACGCGGCCCTCCCCTTGGCGGCTGGGTGCGGAGCTCTCCCCCCAAGGCTAGGAAGAGGCTGGTCTCGACCTCCTCCGCGTGGGCGAAAACCCTCTCCTCGAAAACCGCCATGCCCTCGTCCCCGAGCATCCTCCACCAGTCAGTGTGAACCATCACTGCCTCGGGGTAGCTGGCCATGGCCTCGTCCAGGAGGGTTGAAAGGAGGCCACTGTTCCCCCCATGCCCGTTCACTATGATGACATGGGTTGTCACCTCGGAGAGAACCTGGCCCAACACGTCCATTAGGAGGGAGGCGAAGGTCCCCGACGCGAGGGTCAGGGTCCCGGGGAAGGGTTTCCAGTGGAAGCTCAGCCCGGGACAGAGGGCCGGGGCGACAAGAGCGTTAAGTCCCGTCTCCTTGCCAATAGCCTTCCCCACCTCAATGGATATTCTCTCTGCGAGGAAACAGTCAGTGTCCAGGGGAAGGTGGGGGCCATGCTGCTCTATGCTCCCAGTGGGCAGGAAGACCACTACGTCACCCTTCTCAACAAACTCCTTGAACTCGGGGTATGACGCCCTTCTCCAGAGGAGGAACCCCATGGCAAACCACTCCCCACAAGCAATAGACAAGGAGGGGCGCTCGGGGGGTCACTCATCCTTGGGGCCGTTGGCACCCTCTTTGAGGAGAAGAACCCTCCCCTTCTTTCTCCCCTCCCTCCTTATCGTGTCGAGGGCAAGTGTGGCCAGGCCGAGGGCCCGCCTTGGGGTCTCCGCCACCCCTATGCCCGCCTTCAGGTCATCGCTTATTATGGGCCTCAGACCCTCCTCGCCGCTGGGTGGGAGGACCGCTATGATGTTGTCGCCACCCAGGTAGGAGACAAGGGCCCCCCTGGGGGACAGCCTCCTCTGAAGGCTACTGTAGAGGCTGACCACCTTTACATAGCTCTCGTAAACAGTCACCCCGTCGCGGGAGAGGGTAGAGCTGATATCGTTGACATCAATGTGGGCGATGGTGGAGACCTCCTCTCCCCTGCAGAGCTGGTGCTCAACCACCTCCCCGTGCCCCGCCATAAGGAGCCTCCGTGTAGACTCCCCCTCGGCCTCCCGGGGGCTCCCCGCCTTGGCCAGGGCTATACGGAAGGGCACGGGAGCCTCGCTCCTCAGGACCTCGAGGAGGGGGTCCAGGCGCGTTACGTTCTCGGCCAGTAGCACCATGTAGTCCATACGCAGGGGGATGACGTAGGCCTCCACTTCTTTGGCGGCGTCCTGGAGCCCCGCGTAGAGGCGGGCCTGGGTCTCCTGGATTCTCCACTCCCTGTCATGGCCTAGAGTCTCTGTCCACTCCCGGTATCCCACAAGCTCAACCACGCCCAGCCTTACGCAACTCATGACAACGCACCGCCATCGCTAGTGTCCACACTGCTCCTCAGCCAAGGCCCTAACAAGCATATAGTATAAACGCCCCTCAGTTCGCGGTAATGTCCTCACCACCCCCCACCCGGGGGCTCACTGGGGGGCAAGTCTCCTCATCGGGAAAGCGCCCCGTTCAATAGTGTAGCGTTGGGATTAAAAACCCCTCGCACCGGGAATAAAACAGTGGCACCCATAAGGGCATGCACCCGCCCACACGGGGCCGTCGTCTAGCTTGGCTAGGATGCCAGCCTGGGGGTGTACCCCGCGGCCAAGAATGGGTGTCACCGGATCGCTGGTGGTCCCGGGTTCAAATCCCGGCGGCCCCACCACTTCTTCTAGAAACCCTCAACATAACAAACGCTAAATTCATGACCTGCTAGTGGTCTTGTATGTCCCATGCTTTCGCTAAAAATAGAGACCCGTGGGCAGAGGATCCCCTTACTGGTTTATCGGGAAAGAAAGGCGAGTATCAATAAATCCCGGGTAGATTACGTGTAAGTGGTTGATAAAAAGGCCCCCGTGGAAGCGTATAGGGGGTCTACTTCTTTTCCTCGCCACCGCAGGCGGCCCCCATTCCCTTTGCAATGGCGACCAGTATCCCTAGGCCCCTCTTTACATCCTCGTCCCTCAGAGCGCCCAGTAGGCCTAGTAGACCCACGGGCTTGGCCTCGTTGTAGGCGTATGCCAGCCCCTTGACGCTGCATCGGGTGAGCTCCTCCAGCGCCGACTTGGCGTCTATGAACGCGTCGTCCTCCACCCGGTTGACCCCGCCCTGGAGCGCGTCGGCCAGCCCTAGTGTTCGGTAGAGTGCCTTGTCTCCCGAGAGGCTGGTGAGTATCTCCTCCCCCCTCTCGGCGAGCTCTGCGAGGAGGTCTAGTATGCCCGCTTTCTTGAGCTCGACGGCTACACGGGCGAGTGTCCTGAGGCTTTCTATCTCCTCTCCTGCGAGCAAGCTCTGCTCTTCAGACACGGAGGTTCACCTCACAGGGTCTTTATCGCCTCTATCCAGGCGTGGTAAAAGGCCTGCTTGAAGAACTTCACCAGTGGGCTCCGGGCTATGGTGAAACACTTCAGAACCCTCTTCCCCTGGGACT
Source organism: Desulfurococcales archaeon (assembly GCA_027048265.1). Lineage (GTDB taxonomy): Archaea > Thermoproteota > Thermoprotei_A > Sulfolobales > Fervidicoccaceae > JALTXS01. The sequence continues at coordinate 2,525 of JALTXS010000004.1, read as the reverse complement.
CGTCGTAGGGCGAGTTACAATAGCCCGCGAACCCCGAGGTCCCAAAGTAGCCCACACAGGGCATCATGCCGCAGGGGTCCACCACCTCACCGACCCCCAGGATGTCAGCGACAAGGTTGTCGGCAGCTACCTCGCTGGCATAGTGTACGGGGATGCCCGCGGTCACGAGGCCCGCGGGGGGCATGGAGTGCTCTCCCGTCATGAACACGTCGTCGTACTCGGGGTGCCTGAACGTGTCACCTCGCGTGGGCGCGAACCTGGGGTCCTGCTTCCATACAAACCCCTCACTAGCCTCCAGCACGCTGGGAAGCCTGCTTGGAGGAACCTTTATCAGGAGGTCGTACCGGCCCTCATAGCTCCCCGCCTTCACCATTTTCTTCTCGGGATCAACCTCCTCGAGCGTCTTCGCACCGATGCCCACGAACTCGACGCCAAGCTCCTCCATCTTATCCGACCAAGCCTGGCTGATGTCGGGGCCCAGGGGGCCGAGGGGCTTGTCCCCGGGGCTGACCAGTGTCACGCTGTGTTCGACCCCGCGGCTCCTCAGGGTCTCGGCGAGGAATGTGGCGACCTCATAGGGGTACATGCCGCACCTGTGGGGGACCTCAGGCACCAGGACGACTATGTCACCGCCCCTGAACTTAGCCAGCTCTCTCCTCATCTCAAGGGCTCCTTCGAGTGTGTAGTTGTGGACCCCCGCCTCCGCGAGACCGGGGTATGCGTCCCACCCGTAGCGTGTGCCCACGGAGACCACAAGGTAGTCGTATTCCAACTCTCCTTCCTTCTCCAGCTTCACCCTCCTATTGGAGGCGTCTATCTGGGTGGCCCTGTCTATGACCACCCGGGCGCCCAGCTTAGCAAAGTTCTTAACGGGCGCCCGCACCTTCTCGGGCTGGGTGAGGTTGAGGGCGATGTCCGCGTAGAGGGGCTGGAAGTCGTGGTGGGGGCTCTCGGAAACCAGGGTAATGTCGAGCCCCAGGCCGCTCTCGGCCGCCCTCCGGGCAAGCCGCTTCAGGGATATGTAGCCCCCCACGCCGCCCCCTAGAATTACTACTTTTTTACGTGAGCCGTTCTCGGACAAGGCCGTGCACCTGAACGGGGTTTGTTTGGTTGTGTGCAAAAATTTTGTGATAATAGATATTATCCCAGATTTGCCAACGTATATACACTAGTCTCCCGGATAGCCTTATTAAACTCTAACCCCTAAACACCACACGGCCACGCTGCCTCAATAGGGTGACGCACATGGTTACGGTGGAGAAGAAGGAACGCCCCTTCCAGACGATAAAGCTAGCGAGCAGGGAGATACCCGTCGACGAGCACCTCCTCACAGTAATGAGGAGGTACGTGCAAACCCAGATGACCCTCGAGGAACTGGCCCGAGAGCTGGGCCTGGAGGGCTGGGAGGAGGCCTACGAGCTGGTCAAGAAAATGCCCGCCTGGCTCATGTGGACGCCCTTCACCCTCTGGGAGATAAGCGAATAGTCCCCCGGGGACCCAATTGAGAGTGAATGGTGAAGAGCTTCTCCGACGCCTTCGAGCCGCTACCCGTCTGGTGGACGAGGACTATGTTGTAAGGTGGGCTGTCAAAAAAGGCCTCCCCTCTTTCCTCGCTCTCGTTTCCGTCATACTCAGCCAGAATACGAGCGACAAGAATGCCCTCAGATCCCTCCGACTTCTCATTGACAGGGGCCTGGACACGCCCCAGAGCATACTGGGCTCCCCTGAAGACAGGGTCCTGGAGGCCCTCAGGCCCTCGGGCATGTATCGGCAGAGGCTGGTGACGCTCAAGAGGCTCTCAAAAGCTATAGTAGATGGGGGGCTCGACCTCGACGGTCTGTGCAGGAAGCCCACTCCGGAGGCTCTGGAGGAGCTCACCCAGGTCAAGGGCATTGGAGTTAAGACGGCTGAGGTCTTCCTCTCAGCCTACTGCAGTCACCCCACCTTCCCAATAGACCGCCACATAATGAGGATAACCCGAAGGGTCACGGGCAGGGACAGGATGAGTTACCGTGAGGCCAGTGATTTCTGGAAAAAAATCTTCCCACCCCAACACTATCGGGAGGCCCACCTTAGGCTTATAGACGTGGGCCGCCAGTACTGCCGCCCCCGTAACCCCAGGTGCGGCGAATGCCCCCTCAACACAATGTGCACCCACGCATCAAAGAATAAAGAAGGTGCCCAGTAGTGGGCCTCCTGATAGCAACTACCCGTCCCGGGGGAGAGGAACACGCCGCCCTGGAGCTGGGCGACGCCCTGTTCAGGAGAGACCTCCATGTGGACCCTCGGCCCTCAGGCTTCCCGGGAACCGTTGTTGTGGAGACGCGTCTTGACAGCCTGCACGCCTACCTACTCTTGGTTGGCCAGGTGCTCTCCCACACGAGGAGACTCGTCCCCCTATACCCTCCCCACCTCCTTGTAAACATAGCGCGGGAACGCGTGGAACCTAGGTCCCTGGAGGCTGTTCACGTTAGGTGCGAGCTAAGGGGGCGCAGGGGTGACTGCGACGCCATTGTGGAGGGGTT
>JALTXS010000003.1 GCA_027048265.1 Desulfurococcales archaeon | reverse complement strand
GGATAATAATGCCCACCAACAAACCCGGTCCATCCCAGCCCAATAACAGCAACCAAGACACGCACCCTTCCCGGCTCCCCAGCCCCCAGAGGAGGTGATACAGTTGCCCGGAGCAGCAGTGCTACTCGCCACCATACTGGCCCTCTCCACCCTGATAGGCGTGGTGATAGGCCTCCGCAGGAGGCCCCCCGTGTCTCCCGCGGCCCTCCCAGGACCACCCCCCTTATCCGAGCCACTAGCTCAGGCGGAGCAGTTCTCACACCCACCCACACCAACGGCGGGGGAGATGCCTGTAGAGACTCCCGTAGGAGGGGAGGAGACGAAAGCCGGTGGCCCCGAGCCCGAGATTTCTCCCCAAGCACAGGAGGACACAGGGGAACACCAAGTGGCACCGGAGACCCCCAAGCAGCTTGTTACCGATGAGGCCTCCCACACTCCCCCAGCAACGCCTGAGGAAGAAGGCAGCCTCCAGAACCAGCCCCAGGGGCTGGCTGCCGTGGAGAGTGCCCAAGACACGGGCGTTCAGGCGGAGGACGTTGAGGAGCTGGTGGTAAGCCTCAAAACCCAGGGGCTCACGGTGAGCGAGATAGCCCGCCGCATAGGCCGGAGCAGGAGCTACGTGTACCGGGTGCTCAGGAAAAAGGGCCTGCACGGGGGCTCCAACGGCTCCAAGAGACCCCGCAGGCAACGCAGGAAATCCAGCGGGACGCGAAGGGCCGCGGTCGCCTCAACGCCCGCCTAAGGGTGGAGGGCCCTTTTATAAGAAAACCGGTTTTTAGAGATCATATACCCACAGCGGTTACTACTTCTTTGACCCGAGTCTTCTCTTCACTAGGGCTAGCGCTTGTTAGATTATAGCGAATTAGGGGTCGAGAACCTGTTTAAGACGTGTCTACTTTTGACAAAGCTAGTAGCTCGGCTGCCTCAGCTTGTCCAATGCCATGCTAGCCGACTGGGGCCCTAGAGGCCAGGTGGCCTTACGCCACGTCAATCTGAGGCAATGTTTTTACTGAAAACAAAAAACAGTACTCATAGGGTGGGGACATGGGCTCTGCTTTGATTATAAGGGGGGAGGCTCGCGGAGCGCGTTCGCAGGGAGGCAGAGAGGCTGGGGAGCAGCGTCGAGGAGTACCTAGTGGAGCTCCTGACCCAGGGACTGGACCCCCGGGATAGGGCGTTGGAGTACCTGGAGGCTGCTCGGGAGCTCCTCGAGCAGGCTCAGGAGGAGCTTGACAAGGGAAACATAAGGCAGGCGGTAGAGAAACTCTGGGGCGCGGCAGCACTGTCTGTGAAGGCCTATGCCTACCGCCAGGAGGGGAAAGGGCTCACGAGCCATGGGGAGCTGTGGGAGTACAAGAGGCTCCTGGAGGAGAATCTGGGGGAGTGGGTGAGCGACGCCTGGAACGCGGCAACAGCTATGCACGATTGCTTCTACGAGGGCTGGTGCAGTGGGAGGGACGTCAAAACCGCAAGGGAGAGGGTGGAGAGACTTGTCGAGGGCGTAG
>JALTXS010000002.1 GCA_027048265.1 Desulfurococcales archaeon | reverse complement strand
AGGGGGCCACGGCCGAGGTACCCATAGTGGTGCAGGGTGACTACACTGGGAACACCCTGAAGGTTAAGATAGTTGCCAAGGGAGGATACACCCAAAACCTGCTAGTAAGCGTACCCATACCCGAGGAATAGTTCTCGAGCGACCCAAATAAGACCACAAACCAAGCACAGGGAAAAGAGGTTTATCTTCGAGAAAGGTTCACCTCCACGTGGGGCTCTCTGAGGTAATCCTTCTCCTCTCCCTCGAAAACCACGTGAAGCTCCACGGGAGCCTCGAAGGGGAGGCCCCGGTCCATTGCTTCCACGAGTATCCGTGTGGCCACACCGAACTTCCTCGGGGCGGCTCCCCTTGGGAGCACTACTAGGAAGTCAATGTCGCTCCACAGTGTAAGGGTCCCCCGGGCCACGCTGCCAATGAGGTAGAGCCTGGCGCCAGGGTATAGTGCTTGGAGGGCCTCGGCTATAGGACGGGCAAGGGTCCTCCAGTTCCTCAGGTACTTAAGCCTGTCCTTGGGATGCCTGTAGGCCAAGTCGTTCCACCAGCTCACCTAGTTGCACAAGCACCCTCTTGGCTAGCCCAACTATTTTCTCAGCCGCATCCCAGCCCATAGGCTCCTCCCCATACCTGCATAGCGTATATGCCTCCTCTGCCATGACCAGAAGGTCCCGCTCCCTCCTTGCCAGCTCCTGTAGTGCCTGGGCCTCTTCACCCCATCCAGCTTCCGCAAGCAGAAGAGCGGCTCTCCCCATAAGCTCCCTAGTAGAGTGGCTACGGGGAGGGGTTCCACCCAGCTGTATTATGAAGGCTTTTAGGGCCAACTGTATGGCCTGCTCCGCGAAGAAGGCGGCCAAGTCGGGGGTTTTTTGCCTCGGTTGCCTCCTCTAGGAAGGCCTCGGCTCTGGTCCATAGGTTTTCCGCAAGCCTAGCACGTGCCATATCCTCCTCTCCATGCTAGTTTATGTAGGGGGTCTTCTATGTTTGTATCGATATAAAAATAGAAGCTCCCTCTTGATCCCGTTAGGAATCTTAGGGAAAAAGAATACATTGTAAGTAAAGGAACGAAAAGGGAATGTTTCCAGCGTTTGTTGCCTTGTATAGGTGTTGCATATTTGTTAGTCCTGATAATTTTCCCCAAATATCATTTTGCGCATTTCTCGCCCGACTTTCTCTATCTGGTGCTCGCTGACCTCCTCAATCATTCTGCGGAGGTTGGGCATGCCCCTGCGGTACTCTTCGAGCCATTCTTGGGCGAACTCGCCGCTTATGACCCTCTCTGCGGCTTTGCGCATGTTCTCCTTGACCTTCTCGTCAATGACCTTGGGGCCCACGGTTAGGCCCCCGTAGCGGGCGGTGAGGCTCACGCCGTTGAGCATCCCCGTTATCCCCCGGTAGTATATAAGGTCCATGATGAGCTTGGCCTCGTTGAGCACCTCGTAGTAGGCCACCTCCGGCTGGTAGCCTAGCTCGACCAGGTTCTCGAAGCCCAGCTTTATCAGCTGCATGAGGCCTCCCACGAGCAC
>JALTXS010000001.1 GCA_027048265.1 Desulfurococcales archaeon | reverse complement strand
TGTACTCTACCTACAGTCCAGCCAGGTCTTCCCCCTAGAGGAGAGGGTGGAGACCCACGTGTTCCCCTCCAGCGGGAGGGAGGTCCTGGGCCTCTTCCGGAGGTTCCACGGGTGCCCCCGCTACGTGGCCCTGCTGGACCTGCCCTACACGCCCGAGGTCCAGCAGGTTCTTGAAAGGCTCCGGAGGGAGTGCAGGGAGACCCGCGTCGTCTACGTGGACCATCACCTCACCAGCCTGGAGAACCTGGGGTTCCTGAGAGAGCACACGAGCTTCGTCCGCGTGGGGAGGAGCAAGCCCACGAGCCTCCACCTGGTGGACATCGCGCGGGAGAGGGGCAAGAGCCTCCCCAGCAAGCTGAGGGCCTACGCGGAGGCGGTGGGCTATATTGAGCTGGGCCGCCGCCCGCCCCCGGAGGCGGCGAAGGTCGTGGAGCTCATTGCAAGCATCTCCAGGGCCCTGAAGCTGGAGCACAGCCGCGAGTTCTGGGAGAAGATGGTCCGCTGGATGGCCAACCCCCTCCCCATCCCCCTGAGCCGGAGCGACCAGGAGATACTCGAGAGGGTCAAGGAGGAGGCCCAGAGGAGGGACGAGGAGCTCGAGGAGGCAGCCACCAGCCTCGCCATAGGCGCGGAGAAGGTGGGGTGCTTCCGCTTCATAGACGCCCGGAGGAAGTGGAAGCGGAGGGGCGTAACCAGCCTCGCCACCCGGATAAGCAGGAATGTGAGGGCCCCCGTGGCCCTGCTCGCGAAGCTGGGCGAGGACACCATCCTCGTGATAAGGACCAGGAACAACGCGGCCAAGCTCATCGGGGACGAGCTCGTGGAGAAGGGCCTCGCAGTCGACGTGGGCGGGCACGGTAACCTGGCGGTGGTCAAGCTCCGGAGGGACCACGATATCCAGAGGGTTAAGCAGATACTCCTGCGCTCCTGCCGCTATGTGGCCTAGCATTCCTCTGTTGCAGGACCACGTATTGGGGATGGGTATATAAACACAGGGGTCAAGATGTTGGGTGGAATAAAGGCTACTGGAGGGGATATTGTGTGAGCCTAGGGCTGGTAGAGAGCGGGATACTCGTGGCAATATACAGCGGCTCCGACAGCCTGGACAAGCTAGAGAGGATGTTCCCCACACTCGACCGCGAAGCGTTGCAACAAACCCTCCATTCACTAGAAGCCCGGGGGCTCCTGAAGAGGGAGCAGCGGGGCCTCCTTTTCAAAAAAGAGGTCTACAAGCTAACCCCAGCTGGCGTGAAACACCTGGACCAGGCCCAGGAGAAGCTCCATCAAGCTGCCCAGGAAGCCCGCGAGAGACTCTCGACCACAGCGCCCCCACGGGAGGAGATGCCCACGGTGCTGGGAGACCTCTACCTCCTGCTCCCCCTCCTACTCTTCTTAGGCCTCCTGCCCCCCACGCTTGCGGCCCCCGAGGCCCAGGCCATCTCCGAAGAGGAGGGAGAGGACCTCGGAGAAGAGGCGGGCGAAGACCTGGAAGCGGGTGAGGCCGACATCATCGACATAGAGCCCCTCTAGCCAGACTCCATCGATATGGACCGGACCCGATAGGCCAAAAGTCCTCACATGGAAGGCATATCGGTTGCTTGGACACTAAGGATTCTGTTCAAACGCCTTACCACGGTGCTGGGGGCCCCTCACATGTATCTCCAGGGGGGTCTCCAGGGGCACTCCCAGCTGTTCTAGTTTTTCCCAAATACGAGTCCTGAGCTCAACCGCCTCGTCGAAGGAGGGCTCCTGGGGGAGCTCAACCACCACGTCAATGTCGCTCGCCACGGTTATGCGGCCCTCGGCCACGCCCCCCACCACGTAGACCCTGGCATTCTTCAGGCCCAGTTCATCAAGGGCTTTCTCCAGGAGCGTGACCCAGTCCCTCCACCTGGCCAAAAGCCTAAGCCTGCGTGCTCCGAGCCTACTCCCGGACAACGCTCTCAACCTCCTGTAGGAGCCCTATGACCCTTTTGGCAGCGCTTAGGAGGGCTTCTGCCTGCTCCAGGGAGTACCTGAAGGGACCGTAGACGGAGCGTATGTGGGCCTCCTCGAGCTCCGCCATCAACCTTCGGCTACGCCTGGCGAAATCCATTATCCGAGTAGCCTGCTCTCTATAGCCCAGGTCCTCGAGGGTGGAGGCCAGGAAGCCTAGGAGGCTCCTAATGCCATGCCCCCTGACCTCCTCCCCCTCGAGCCTTATTATAAGGGCCTTCACGTATAGCTGGGCCGCGTTCTCTGAGAGCAGGGCTGCAAGGTCGCCCTTGCCCTCTCTCAGCAGCCTCTCGGCTTCCTCGAGCATCTCTAAGGCACGCTCCCTGTAGATAGTGTAGGGCTCGCCGCTCAACTCTCCCCAGCTCCAGCCTGTCCGGGTTCACTATTTTTATGCCACGGGCACAAGATAAAGCCTATGCACGTCATCACACTACACGCAGGGTGGAGGGTTTGACGCTGGACGAGGTCTGGGAGAGGCTGGAGAGCCTATTCGAAAAAGCGGACCTACGCCCCGTCGAGTGGGCGGGAGGCGCGGTGAGGTGGCTGGACGTAACACTGCTCCCCTGGGAGGAGAAGTGGAGGGAGACCCGGAGCGTCGAGAGGCTCGCCGAGGCGATAAGGAGGCTGGAGATAAGGGGCGCCCCCGCCATCGGGGTGGCGGCCGCCCTTGGGGTTGCCATGGCCGTTCACAACGCGGGGGGCGCCACGAGGGAGTCCCTGGTCGAAGCGGGCCTAAGGGCGGCGGAGGTGCTCAGGGCTACAAGGCCCACCGCCTACAACCTCTTCTGGGCCCTAGAGAGGATGAAGCGGGTCCTCCAGTCCCCCGGGCCCCGCTCGCCGGGGGAGCTGAGGGACCGGGTGCTTGAGGAGGCCCTCCGCATACAGGCGGAGGACATTGAGGCCAACATACGGATGGGGGAGCACGGGGCACCCCTCATCCCCGACGGCGCCACGGTGCTCACGCACTGCAACACGGGCGCGCTGGCGACCGCGGGCTATGGGACGGCCCTGGGCGTCATAAGGACGGCGTGGAGGAGGGGGCGTGACATAAGGGTCATAGCCACTGAGACCCGGCCGCTCCTACAGGGGGCTCGTCTCACCGCGTGGGAGCTCAGGAGGGAGGGCATCCCCTTCAAGCTGGTCACCGACAACAGTGTGGGCTACCTCGCCTCCAACGACCTGGTGGACCTGGCTATCGTGGGGGCTGATAGGATACTGACCACGGGCCACTTCGCGAACAAGATAGGCACCTACATGATAGCAGTCCTGCTGAAAAGGCATGGCAAGAAAATGTACACCGCCGCCCCCACCAGCACCATCGACCCCCGTAGCAGGCCCGGGGAGTTCAAGATAGAGCTTCGCAGCCCCGAGGAGGTCACGAGCATAATGGGGCGCCTCACCATAGCGCCCCCCGGCACGGACGCGCTTAACCCCGCCTTCGACGTCACGCCCCCCGAGCTCCTGGACGCGGTTGTTACTGAGAGGGGAGTTGCTCGGCCTCCCTTCGAGGAGAGCATACCGAAGCTCCTCGAGGGGGGCTAGGGTTTGTTGGTGCTGTTGGGAAAACTGTAAATATTATACAAACGCATATTATATACAGCAGGACTGGAAACGGGTGACAGACCTTGTCAACCCCCACCGCCCAAGAGGCCCGGGAGTCCCCCCAGGGGACCATAGTGATAAAAACCGGGCCGGTGAGGACAAGCGGCTACGCCCTCAAGCTAAGACGCGCCGTCAACGCAGCGTTTAGGGACCTCTACAAGCAGGGAAGGCTTGACCCCCGACGGGTCAACGAGGTGGTCACGGAGCTCAACCGGGTCATATACGAGGTCCTGGTCAACCAGTACCGGGTCCCCAAGGAGGCTGTGGTGAACATAACCGTGGAGCTCGAGGTGGGTGAGGAGGAGCCCCGGGTGCGGGACGTGAGCGTGGAGGTCTGGGAAAGGGATGACATTCTCTCCAACAACGCAACGAGTGATGTCAAGAGGAAGCTGGGTCTGGCCTCCTAGCGTCGTGGGGCCGCTCATATAGTGCATACCTTTTTATGTCCGCCCCCCCATAGCTTAACAGGGCCCCACCATGCATATATACAGGGGCCCGGAGTACACATGTTATGTCCGAGAAGTTGTTCTATCACGAGCTTTTCCCCAACGCCCCCCGTGACAAGATTGTGAAGAAGCTCCTAGAGGCCTACGCTGACGAGTGGATAGCAGGGTACTACTACCAGCTAACCGCCATAACCATCCAGGGACCCAACAGCGAGACCATCGCCAAGCACTTCCTCGAGGAGGCCGAGGAGGAGATAAACAAGCACTCCCGCCTCATAGCAGAGAGGCTCAACCAGCTCAACGTCGACCTCCCCCGGGACTTCTCCAAACTCATGGAGATAAGCGGGTGCAAATACCCCCCAATCCCCAACGACCCCCACGACCTCGACGGGTGGATAATCGCCGCCATAAAGGCCGAGATGTGCGCCATAAACGCCTACAAGGAACTATATGAGCTCACCCACGGCGTCGACCCCGTGACCGAGGAGCTCGCCGAGGAGCTGCTCGCCGACGAGACCAAGCACCGCACCGATCTCACCGACCTCCTCACCAAGGAGGGGCTCAAACGCCTCGAGGAAGAGCTAGGGCAACAGAAATGAGGACATCTTGTCAACAAAACTTATGTCCATAGTGACGCTAATAAGTGGGAATAATTAACAATCGAGTTTTTTGAGAATTTGGTTTTCTCAAGACTTTAAATGGTTAAATGATACTCGGTAATGTGGAGGACCCTTACTAGCTTCCTGACCTTCTTGTTTTGTAAAAGTTTCTCATCAGCAGTGACCAGGGGGGCGTCAAGCTTCCGGGCCAGCGAAACGTAGTAGGCATCGTAAACCGTTATCCCAGCATCAAGGCTTAGCGATAATGCCGACAAGGGGTCCTCTACGCCGAGGGGTTCTATCCTTATCCCGCTGTCCACTAACAATCTCAACGCCTCAGTAGCTGTACCATCATCAGTAAAACCACGGACAACGTATTTCCGGAGCGCGCTAGATGCCTCCAATAATGCTATACAAGGTACATGTATCAAAACACGGCCTTCTAGGAAGTCATCCCTGATCCTCCTAGCATCATCACTATACTCTTCAGGAACAACCCACTTAACCAGAACACTAGCATCAACAACGAGCTTCTCAGCGCCCATCCCTGTCCTCCCTGATGAACTGGGTCGCCAAATCCCCATCGATGCGTCCAAACTTCTTACTGATCTCCTCCATTGACTTCCTTAAACGTCTCGCCTTCTCCCTTCTCACGAACTCTTCTAGAAGATTACGTACAGCTTCCGAATAGTTGATCCCCAGTTTTTCCAGGTCTTCCTTCAACCTCTTTGGTATCCTTATGCTAATAACTACACTCAATGCTATACACCATCTGTATACTTTTTTTAGTAATTCACGTTCTATAATACGAACTTGCGCATACATTAGGTTTTCTCTAGGAAAAAGCCAAACCGTTTGAACAAGGGCTTTTCTCGATACATAAGAATATGGGAAAACGAGCTAAAAGTGAAAAAAGCTACTCCAACGTCATGCGGGGTATAGTGGGGATGCGAAAGTCTAGCCAGCGGGCTGGAAGAGGTGGTAGGTGTTTCCCTCGGGGTCCTTGAATAGGGCCTCGTGGCCAACGCCAATATCCTTGGGCTCGGTAACCTCGACCCCCTTCTCCCTGAGCTCCTTAACTGTCTTTTCTACGTCCTCCACGCTGAACACGATGCCCGTGTCCCGGGGGGAGGGGTTGTCGCTGCGGTGGAGGGCGAGGACCGTGTTTTCCAGCTCCAGCTCGCTCCACTCCTCGCTAGCGTACCTCTCTCTTAGCCCGATCTTGTCTCTCCAGAAGGCTAGAGAGGACTCCATGTCCCGCACGTATACTATCACGTAGCCTATTTTTCTCAACAAGGGTCTTCACCTAAGCTACAGGATAGAAAACCATGGGCATATACATATATGGTCCATACCTGTGAACTTTGCTGGATCTTGGGACGGTTTTAATGCTTTAGTACCTAGGCACTCCTTATTCTACACTAGCGGTGTTATCTATGAGCTTTAGACTATACTAAGAACTAGTTGCCCGGAGCAAAACACTTCCTGAAAACCAGTGGCTTCGACGCACGGGAAGAGAGGCATGATATCGCACTATTACACCTAGAGCAAGCAGCCCAACTTGCAGTAAAAGCGTATTTGCTGAAGGAGCTCGGGGATTTTTCACAAGACCCACGGACTCAGGGATTTGGCTAGGATGTCGGGGAACGAGTGTCTCAACAAGCTCGTGGAGGACAAGTGGTACATCGTGGACATACTGGAGGACGCCTACATCGGTTTACGGTATTTCATTCGAAACTACGGCGCTAGAGAGTATGAGGAGGCGAGGCGGTTCGTGGAGGAGGTGCTGAGATGCACCGGTTTATAGAGTATCTGAGGAACAGGCGCAGGGACCTGGAGGAGAACCTCGAAGCATACCTAAAAGCCCTTCGCATTCTCGCAGAACGCCACGGGGGCAGGGCCTACCTCTACGGCTCCCGGGCGAGGGGAGACGCCCTCCCCTCCAGCGACGTTGACGTCCTCATCGTGGTCCCCAACAATGTCGACAGGCTAAAAGTACTCCACCAGGCACGCAGGCTGGTCCCCAACACCCTGGTCGAGATAAACGTGCTGAACGAGGACGAAGCAGAGATATTCATGAGACTGGTAAAGACAGTTAAGCCTATCAAAGGAGAGGATAAGGAGCCCAGCTGGAAAACTCTCTGAATCCCCTACAACCTACAAGATTACACACCACTCCGAAGTTGGGGGAAGAAAACAACCAAGCGGATGAATGTGAACCCCCATACCTTGCCCACAGAACAGTTTCATCCAACACCCAGGCCTCATGCAATCAATGCCTGTCCACCTTGATTACGGAGAACCTGTGGGTTTCCACGACCTCCTCTAGGCCCGGCCCGAGGCCCAGTAGGCTGGTGTGCTTCTTTAGTATCCCCCGGAGCTCTTCCCGCTCCTCGGGGGTCAGGTAGCGGTGCTCGAGCCGGGGGCGGCCCAGCTCCAGGGAGCCTCCCACGAGGCGGAGCCTCTCCTCCAGTGCCTCGGGGGGCGTGTTGCCGCGGTGTCTCAGGTAGGTCTCTATCATGCCCCGGGGCTGGGGGCTCCCCACGTCCAGGGGGTCGAGCTTCTCGAGAGCGTATATCACGCCCCCCACCATGCCCGAGGCTATGTGCCTCCCCACCTTGCCGAGGAGAACCATGCATCCTCCCGCCATGTACTCGGCAGCGAAGTCCCCCACGTCGCCGCCCACTACTATGCATCCTCCCTTCATCTGGACTCCTAGGCGGTTGCCCGCGTCACCCTTTACGGCTATGAAGCCGCTTCTCATGGCCTGTCCTAGTGCGTCCCCAGCGTTGCCGTGGATGGCGAGGGTGGTGTCCCTCATGGAGTCCCCCACGTCCTCCTGAACATCCCCATAAACAGTTGCCTCCAGGCCCTCGGTGAGGTTGAAGCTAGCGTTACCCACGACACCCCAGAGCTCCAGCCTCCCCCCGCGGAAACCGTTTGCAACGTACCTCTGCCCCACCAGCCCGTAGGCCCGGGCTAGGCCTTTTTTCTCGATCTCCTCCCAGAGCCTCCTGTTGAGCTGGAGGTCGTTGAGCCCCCTCGCGTTTATACCCCCTTCCACCACAATTCTCGGGGGCTCTATTGGCGTGGAGTTCCTGGACAGGCCCTCTGTCTCAACCTCCCCATCCGGGTAAACCAGGAGCCTAGAGCC